>JBJTHA010000241.1:0-17207 GCA_046094265.1 Cytophagales bacterium | reverse complement strand
GCTCGCTATCAAAGTCGTTGGGTGTTTCAGTCACCACCATCATTCATTATGTAGAAGTGTTAGCGGATACCTTCGTCATCAGAAAGTTACCTGCGTATCATACCAATAGTAAAAAAAGATTGGTGAAGGCACCTAAATTGTTTATACGCGATACAGGATTGTTGCATAGCCTTTGGGGCGCAGATAGCATAAGGGGTTTGTTGAGTCATCATTTAGTGGGGCACTCATGGGAGGGTTTCGTAATACAGCAAATTGCCGCCCACCTTAAGGGCACGTATGAGATGTTTTATTATCGAACTCAAGATGGGGCCGAAGTGGATTTAGTTATTACCAAATCAACTAAGCCCATCGTCTCAATTGAGATTAAGTTCTCTGATAATCCTGTGCTGACCAAGGGAAATCATATTGCACTGGCTGACTTAAAAGCAAAATATAATCTGATCATTACTCCCACAGCCAAAGACCATGCATACGATAAAAATAGTAGGGTTTTCAGTTTGCCGACTGCTTTGACTGAACTGAACAAATTGGGCTTACTTGAATAGTCTATAATTTTCCTGATTTCTTTCCTGTTTTTACTTTAATCAACGTTTCGCGCACGGCAATAGCGGGCAATGATGATTTGTTTCTAACGATGTAATCCGTCACTAATTTTTTGTGGTGTTTTACCATGCTGCGCAACAACCACGAAATAGCCTTTGTAATCAAAATTTCTTTTTCTTGTTTTAATTGGCTGATGTTGGCCAATGCTACGTCCGCCATTGACTTATCTGCATGGGTGCGGATAGGTGAGCATAAAAAAACCAAAGATGCTCTGCGCTTATTAATGTTATTGCTCTTTGAAAATTTGCCGAGCAATTTTTTCCATTCCGTCCATTGCCTCGGCACTTCATCTACGGTATAAGCACCGGTGCAAAGTGTATCTACTTGCGCCCAACCTTCTACGCAATTCAGCCACTTATCAAAAATGACAGGTTTAAAATTTCGCTGTTGCGTTCTAGATACATCTAATAACATACCTGCCATCATTTTTTCGATAGAGCTTTTGGCTTTTACCAAACTCGTTATCAGTTTTTGAAAGTCGCTTGCATGCATGTTTTGGTGCTCGCGCATCCACTCCTTTGCAATCAACCGCATCACGGGTGCGCCAATGGCGTACTTAACGTGATTGTTGCCAAGGTAGCTATCCGAAAAAGTATGGTGTGTGGCTATTCCAATGTTGGCCAAAATAATTTCAAAAATTTCCTGGTGGTGTACGTTCACTTTTTAGATGATTGATAAAACTCGCACACCTTACTCACTACACATTCATTGCATTTGGGATTAGTGGGGCGGCAGATTTCACGGCCCAAAAATGAAATGGCCATGCTAGCGTCCCAATCTTTTGGATCCAACGATTCCATTATTTGTTTTTCTATTTTCTTAGGGTCTGTGCCTTTGGCTATACCTAACCGAGGGGCCACGCGCACCACGTGTAAGTCCACTATCACACCTTCTGCAGGCAAGCCCATTTCACGCAAAATCACATTGGCGGATTTTCTGCCGATACCGGGCAGCGCAGTCAATGCTTCCAAATTGGTGGGTAGGTTATCATTATCTTTTACCTCTTTTGCCATAGCCATCAACCACTTGGTTTTATTTCCAAAGTTGCGCACATCGCCAATGAGTTGGTGTAGCGACTCGGCATCGGCTTTTGCCAAGGCTTTCATATCGGGGTAGGCATCAAAAAAAGTTGGTGCCAGTTTGTTGATGTGCCTATCCGAATCTTGTGCCGATAGCACGACCATCACCATCAACTCGTAAAAGTTTTTGTAGTCGAGTGGGTGCTTTTTGTCTTGGTATTTTTTTAAAAGTGGCTGAATAGCCTTCCTCCAATCTACGACCATAAGATACCGTTTTCAGCGTGAGAAAGTTAGGCAATATAATTTGTTTGGCATACCTCCCAAGGTACATAATCAGGAGGCAAATCATTCGCATATTTTTTATACAAGCATTGGACGTGTTTAAATCAAGCAGCGTGAGCTAGCTGTTTTTTTCTTTCCGAGTCAAGTTGCTTGTTTTGTTGCAGATAAATGTAATCGTATTCGCCACCCCACACATCCACTACGGCCATTTCATCGGGCAACAAAGTAGCATCAGCAAATGCTGGTGTGGGGCACGAGCCAAAAGATAGTTTGTTGCCATCTTTGCTAAAAAGGGGCGTATGGTGTTCGCTTACGAGCCAATTGGCTGGCAACGTGTTGAGTTTGTTGCATCAATCTGTTTAGTCGAGCTATGCATGGAAGCCTAGAGCGCGTTTTTGAAAATCTTGTCAGTCAAAACTCATTATTTGACGGAAGGTCCGTTGGCTCCATCAGGTTTTGGTGTTACCATCGCCTTAAATTTCAGCAAGGTAGTTTTGGGCCATGTATTGGCAGTAACAGTAATGGTTTTGTTATTGATGCCTTGTTTTCCGTTGGTGTCAAATTCTGCCTTCACAAACCCTTCGCCCCCCACAGGGATAGGAGTCTTTGTCCAATCGGGAACGGTACATCCGCACGATGGTTGCGCATTCTGAATAATCAAGGGAACCTGACCAGTATTTTTTACCTTGTAGATAAAGGATACTTTTTTGCCTTCGTCTACTGTGCCGAAATCATGATCGGTTGTATTAAATAGCATGGTTGGTAGCGGACCCTCAGGTTTTTCTTCAGCGGCCGGAACAGTTCCCGGAACAGTTCCAGTTGCCGCAGGGGTGGCACTGGGCGCGGGGATGGTGGTTTTTCCAGCCTCCATTTGAGCCAAACGACTTTCCAATTCTGCAATTTTTTTTTCAGAAGCTTTATCACTGCAGCTGGCGGCTATTATCGCCAACGTTACAACAGCTAAAAATTTCATTGCTTTCATAATCATTCAAGTTATAAACCGTTTACAAAAATATTCTTAAGGGTTGTTTATTCAAAATGACCTGCATACGTTAACAAAACATTAACTGTTTCTAGTGCGAATTTGTTCTAATAACTCGTCCACATCATCTAACAAACGCTGTGCTTTATCCTTGGCATCCGTCACCACTTTTTGGCTTTGCACTTTGGCTTCACTAGTAAGGTTACTTTCAGCCTCAACAGGCTTGGTTAGGTCAGAAAGATACTTTTCCAATTTATCTTTATAATCGCCCAGTTTTACGGCCAGTTTTTCGCGCGTTACAGAACCTTTATCTGGAGCATATAAAACGCCCAAAATTGCTCCTACTGCCGCACCTGTCAAAAACGCCATTAGGGTGTCACTTCCTCTTTTTCCCATAGGTACCAATAAAAATTATAGAGCAACAAAGATAAAAAATTTTTGTAGGCAGGCTACTCCATCCGCTTTTTTGCACGCAACAAAACTTGGAACAAAATTCCACAGTTCCCTATGGGAAGTCTGCAAGGATTAAACTTGACTTTAACTGTGATAAAGTTAACTATTTGTTATCCAACAATCCCTTACCGCTCTTTTTGATCCTACCCGCCTCGGCCATCTTCTTCGAGATTACATCCAGTATACCATTGATGAACTGGCGGCTTTTGGGGGTGCTGTATTCTTTTGCTAGTTCGATGTATTCGTTGATGGTCACCTTAACGGGGATGTTTTGAAACGTGGTCATCTCAGCAATGGCCATCTCCAAAATCACCCGATCGGTGAGTGGCAGTCGATCAACGTCCCAGTTTTTTGTGTTCTTCGCAATCAGGTCTTTGAACTCCTCAGGCAATTCTACAGTGGCTTTGAAAAGTTTCTCGATGAACATTTGATCATCTTCCCATTCCAATGAAATTTTCTGTAAGTCTAATTTACCACTGGCAAAAGATTTCAACGTCTTTTCCGTTAAGCTGCGAATAATAGCCCGGTCTTCAGCCCAGCGAATGTCTTGCTCATCAAAAAAATCATTGATCACGTTGTTGCCAAAAATCACGTTACGCACCATGTATTTGGCAAACACCTTTTGCTCTTCTTCGCTATGCTCTTTTTTTTCGATGAATTGCAGGTAGGCATTGTCATCCTTCACAATCTGCCTAAACCAATCGCGCACCAAATCTATTTTCCCACTCCAGCCGCCATTGCGAAGCCACGCTTTCTTTAGCTCGGCATGGTTGGCCAACGCCTGCCACAATGGCTGCTGCAATACATACCCGTGCACCGCACGCTTGTCAGCAGCACCCACTTCAGCCAGTGCCAAAACTAAGCCAAGCACCTGGTGGTAGGTATCGGTAAGCTTGTTGATTTCCGACACAATGTTGTTACCCAAAAAAAGTTGGTCTTTCTTTACTTGTTTGTGATAGGTTTCCAAGGCATGGTCAACTGCCTTTATCACTCTTGCATCGACTTCCTTGCTCTCTTTACTTTTAAAGCGCGCGTCTAACAATTGGCGAGCGGCCTTTTTCTGTGTTTTGAGAAAATTTTTGTCTTGCGCCTCCATGCTGTTGAGGTCGGGCTGAAAATATTGCTCGAGATAGTCATGGGCCAACTGGAAGTTAGCTTCTTTGCACTGATCAAAAGCAAAAAGGCTTTGCATGACTTTGATGCGAATGGTGCGTCTATTAAGCATAAAAAAGTGAGAACGTACGTTAAATGGCAATTTACACAAATTTGCGGAGTAGGGCGGATTTGCTCATCAGAAATTGAGTATGGCTTCTATCCCAGCCGCCAAATATGATCTGGAACTTACACAACACTTTAAGCGCAAAGTAGCCGAACACAAGATCATAATGAGCGTGTGGAAAGCCGCCTGCCATTGATCATTTTTTTCACTTGCGCTACTTATTTGCAGCCAGCGATGCTCTAAGTAAATCGGGACACAACCTGACATAAATTTGCAACAGCTAATTATAATTGTACTCATCATTGCAATGAGGGTGGCTAATAGGTAGCCGATCAGAAATCAAAACCAAGAGTTACATATGCGCGCGGATTCTTGATTACAAAGTTCTCTGTTGGCCAGGCTACGTCCACTTTTAAGTAATAACCAAGAATGATGGATCTAAAACCGAGTCCGTAGCTGTAAAGCCAAGGGTTCAAGTATTCTTTGATGCTTGCTTCGAAAGCGTTTGGTTCCCCTCCCACAATTCGCCTGCGTCCGTTGCTTTCGTTATCCAAAGGAATAGGTCCTGTCCAACTACTGCCAATGTCATAGAAAGCTGTGAATTGTAGGTTTCTAAAAAAATTTGAGGTAATGGGCCCCCCTGAAAGCGCCCGAATCAACGGCATCCTAAGCTCAGCATTTGCTAGTGCTACACTATTCCCATACAGCGTTCCATAATCAAATCCGCGCAAGCTGGTTGCGAACTCTACAAATAATAGGTTTTCATTGTAGGTTCCCACCGAACTTACAAAAGGGTTCAGCGTTCCTTGATAATTAAAACTGTTTGCAATCCAGTTGTCCATTCCACCCAAAGCATAATTTTTAGGTGACGATCCATAGAACGAGCCTGCATACCCACGAACTGCAAAAACAATTTCCTTGTAAATCTTTTGGTAGTGCCTAACATCGGCATAGATCTGCGAAAAATTTTTGGCACTGTTTCCATTAGCAACGTAAAGCACACCGCCAATTTTGCCACGGGTACCCTCAATGATATTCATTCCTGTGGTCAAAGAATTATCAAAAACGGCCTCCAGTCGTGCACCGGTATAAAACTGGTTTAGCGGGTCTTGCAAAGGCAGGGGCAGTTGCGTTGTTGGGCTGAGGTTGGAGTATGGTGATACAAATCCTCGATCTACAAATTGTGTGTAACCAACAAAAGGCTTTAGTGTGAGGCGTGTGCGTACCGAAATGGGGTATGATGCCCCGAACTCGATTTTTTGAAAAGAATACTTTTGGTTTTCAGCATTAAAGGTTTCACGATTTGGCGGCTGCCAGAAAATCACCTTCCGGTCAAACCGCACGCTCAAATCAACTCGTTTGGGTAAGTATTGAAACTCACCATAAACATCGCCACTTTTTAAATCAAAAGCAGCCTGAATACCCCCATAGATACGATAGTTCTCCAGCATGTCATTCATTTGCGTTTCGAGTCTGAAGCTCCATCCCCGCAACGGATCAATCACAAAACTAGAAACCAGATTTTCGTAGCTAAACTTGGGGCTGTAAGCGAATGGACCAGTCACGCGGCTTACATCTCTAGCTTTCAAATATCTCGTCAAAAATGTTTCGCTTGGTTGTTTTGCTTTGACGGCTTCTTCCTCAAAAACGTAGTCATCAGTATTAATCGATTTTTCATTTTTATTCACCTTCTCGGAGACGGAATCTTTTTTTGAAACCTGAGTAGAGGGTTCATCAAAAGAATAATCATCAGTATTTACTACGATTGTTTGCGCACTATCTTTTCGGATCGAATTCTGTGCTACATTCTTCTTGGGTTGGGCAAGTGATCTTATTGTTGTGGTATCTGTTTTTTCCTTTCTCCTGGTGTTAATCAACTCTTTAATGGAAGTGATTTTTGATTGGTCTTTTTTCTTACGCTCGGTAAAAACTCGTGCTTGTAGTATTTCCTTTCTGCGGGTGGCAGGCGTAAAGATTTGCCGATCGAAGTTGAAATCTCGATCCACAAAAATGTCTTCCGTCAATCGGTGTGTCATTACCAATGCCAACATCTTGTTCTCATAGTTGAAATCATACTCTTTGATGCTTGAGTCGAAGTTAGTTAACTGCGAGTAGATTCCCGATTGGCTGTTGTACTTAAACAAATTCACCATGCCACGCTGATCGCTCAGGTAATAGAAATTATGTTCATCGATGGCTCTTGGATGCAAATCTCGGCTAAGTGTGTTGGTAATGCGCGTTAGTTTACTAAGGGTTGTGTCGATATTAAAAAGAAACAGATTGTAGTTGGCCGTCAACTTTTGCAGGTTGGTTGCGCCAGTTTTCAATGAATCGGAGACGCGATTAGAACTAAATACAATCGTGTTAGAGTTGGGGATAAAAGAAGGGTCGAGATCATCAAACTTGTCATTGGTTAATCGCTTAGTGCGATCGCGCCTGCTGGCAAGCAAAAACAGATCGTTTTGCCCCTCAAAGTCAGCACTGACAATTACCAGACGCCCATTATTGGAAAAGCTGAAACTGCGGATATTGCTAAACTTATCAAGTTCGCGCGGTAATTTGGTTTTGGTCGTAAGGTCGTATAACCAAAAGATGTACTGCCCCTCTTTCACGCCAATTACACCCAGGGTGTTGGCATCTGCCCAATTTAACAGTGGAACCCGGTAATCAACCGTCTGTTTGATTACCGCATTGCCACCTCGTAAAATTACTGTCTCATTACTATTCTCCAGCGACTTAACGATCACCTTAAACTTTCCTCTATAATTTTCAGCCCAAGCAATTTTTTTACCATCGGGGCTGATCTTTACGGTGGTGTAAATCAACTCGCTGCGATGTTTGTCACTAAATTTTAAACTGTCTTCGGCAGCCGTGTAGTTTTGCTGTATTTTACTATCAATCCCACCATAAAAAACTTTCCAGTCTATTAACAACTGGTTGAAGGGAATGCCCAGTGTAATCAAAATGCTTTTTTCTTCGTTGCGAATGATACGGGTATAGTTGAGAATGTTATTAATGCTGCTTTTGCCGTATTTCTCTACAATAAAATTCCAAATTGATTGCCCCACTAAAGCGGCTTCTTTTCCACTCATCCGCAAGGCTTTGTTTGCCTTTTTGCTTTTTACCAATTGCCTTACGTAGTCATCCATCTCTTCGTCCCAACCTCTGGCAACATAATAGGATGTGCCCTCTACAAACCACTCGGGCAAATTAAGCAACACTGAGTTCTGAAATGCATCCTTCAGGTTACCGCCAAACATCATTTGGTTCACCATCAAATCAGCCATTTTGTAGAGAAGTTCTTCCTTGAACTCGTCAAGATTGCCCGGATGGGCAATTTCAACATAGGGTTTCACAAATTCCGTTTCGCCACCCGGGCTGTACCTATTGGCATTCAAACCCATATTGCTTTGCTGCAAATCGGTAATGGAGTTGTATAAAAAAACTTTGGTCTTTTGGTATGGATAGAACCCCAATAAATCGGTGATGCGATCAAACTCTGACTCGAGGTATTGCAATGCCTCTTCTGCTGCCTTTCTACGCGAACCATAAAAGTGAACATCAAAATTCTCGGAACCCAAGTAGTTCCATTCAAATTTCTTGTATTGTATTCGGTTTTTGCCAAAAACTTCGCGCGCTTGCTGCGCAAACATGCTTGTAAAAACTACTGAAAAAAGAATGGCAACAATCGCCCGTCTAAACCACCTCATTAACGTACTATCTAAACTTTCGAATATAACGCTTTAAATCTCGTAATATTTATTTCAGGCTGCAATTCCAATTTACCATTCAGCCATTCGGCCAAAGCAAAGGCAAAATAAGGTGCCAAACTCACACCTTTTGTGCCTAATCCATTGAAAATTACTCTGTTTTTAAGTCCTGGCCACATACCTAAAATAGGTTTACGGTCAACCGTAGTCGGTCGCAAGCCCCAGTCTTGGCTCACTACCGAATAGCTTAATTTAAAAAGTTGCTGAAATTTCATTTCCAACTCCTGCCGCCCTGCCATCGAAATGCCGTGAACGATATTTTTTAGTTGATACGTGGAACCTACTTTAAATGCACCGGATGTTCGCATAGCAACGGCATAAACACCCCGATTATAAATAAGTTCTGGTGTTTCTTGCATGGAAACCGTTAGAGTTTCCCCTTTTAACTTGATTACCGGTAACCACCGCATGGCATGTTGTAGTGGCACACCCGTACAAAAAATGACTTTGCTGGCGCGATAATTTTTATAGCTAATTCCTCCATCAGAGTCAGTGATTTGATCGGCATCAAAGTGCTCGGCACTGAATGAACCGAATGACACCAGCCAACTGCGGACTGCATTCAGAAAACTAGGGGTATCCAAATAACCGCCCTTTCTTGCAACGATTCCTCCGAGCGGATCATGCACTTGGTGTGGATACGCAGACTTCACATGCGTAGCTTCAACAAACGATTGAATGGCTACATCATTGGTCTGCGCAATCCAGGTATTTTGCTCTTCTATGGTTAGAAACGGCCGGTAAATGAGATGTTGAAAAAAAAACTTTGTTTTGAGCAACGTCTCGACCCTCGGATAAAACTCATGTAGATAAGGAAATACATCGGTTGCCATCCAAGTTTTGATTAGTCCTTTGCTGGCAAAAGGATTGAACATGCCTGCGGCAACCAACGAGCTGCGATTTTCTTGCGGCACATCAAATACCATAATACGCTTTCCGCGCCACACCAAGTGCAAGGCCAATGCAGAACCGGCCAATCCTTGGCCAACAATGATATAATCGATGTCTTTTTTGATGCTGCAATTTAGTTTCAATTTGGCGATTTGAACGAAATCCTATTTCTAGCTTCATGAATAATCCAGTACTTTTGCCTTATGCTCCAAATCAAAACTTTCGAATTTAACCCATTGGCTGAAAACACTTATGTGGTGTGGGATGAAACCGGAGATGGCGTGGTGATCGACCCCGGCTGCTATGAACAATCCGAAAAGGAGGCGTTGCTCTCTTTGGTTGAAAAAGAGGACATCAAAGTCAAATATTTACTCAACACGCATTGCCATGTAGACCATGTGCTGGGCAATTACTTTATAAAAAACAGTTATCACGTTCCTTTTTTGACCCACGCCAAAGAAGACCCAGTGCTGCGGGCGGTTAAATCCTATGCTGCCAACTATGGCTTTTTTGGTTACACAGAAGTTTTAGCCGATGCCTTTTTGGCCGAGGGTGACGAAGTAAAGTTTGGCAATTCCAGGTTTTCAATCATGTTTTTACCCGGCCACTCGCCTGGCCACATTGGTTTTTATCATGCTGAGTCAAAGCAGCTTTTCTCAGGCGATGTTCTCTTTCAATGCAGTATTGGCCGCACAGACTTACCGGGTGGTAACTTTGAAACCCTGATCGACAGCGTTCAAAGAAAAATATTCATGCTACCGGAAGACGTAATAGTCTATCCTGGCCACGGAGAACCCACAACCGTAGGTGAAGAAAAATTATACAACCCTTTTTGTGCACTTACGCAGCGCGCATGATACGCAGTAGCATTCCCAATTTTCTAACTTCTGGCAACCTTGTTTGCGGCTGCTTTGGTATAGTTGCCTGCTTGGAGGGATGGGACACGCCCGCTGCTTACTTTGTGTGGGCAGCAGCGATGTTCGATTTTTTTGATGGATTTGCAGCACGCTGGTTAAAAGTAAGTTCACCCATTGGCAAAGAGTTAGACTCGCTTGCCGATGTAATCAGTTTTGGCCTACTCCCTGCCATGGTGATGTATAAAATGATTCAATCGGTTACAACCATTTGGTGGCTACCCTATAGTGCGTTTATGATGGCAGCATTTGCGGCACTTCGTCTGGCGATTTTTAACGTAGACGAAACGCAAACCGACTCATTTAAGGGTCTTAATACGCCTTCAAACACACTGTTCATCACGGCATTGCCATTGGTGTTTACACCCGGTTCGTGGGTATTCCAAGAATTTGTTTTGGTAACCACCACCGTTGTTTTTTCGCTGTTAATGGTGTCGCCTTTTCGGTTCTTTGCTTTCAAATTCAAGAGTCTTAAGTGGGTCGACAATCAAGTGCGGTTTACCTTTATGGTTGTTGCCGTATTGTTGTTGATATCGTTCCGCTTGGCTGCTATTCCACTAATTATACTGTTTTATATTGGGGCTTCGTTGATAGGTGGTGCGTTGAAAATGAAAATGTAAATTGTTCGGTGCTGGGTAACAAAAGAATCATATTCGCAATATGCCTTTGGTTAAGTACCCTTTCGGTGCGCGCGCAGAGCAATTCGGTTTTATCGCAAGGCGAATGGTATAAATGCGCTGTTCCTAATGACGGAATCTTTCGAATTGACTACAACTGGCTGCGCAATGCGGGTGTTAATCCCGATCAAATAAACCCGCGCAATATTCGCATCTATGGCGGCACCACAGGCATGCTCCCCCAATCCAATAGTGCCCCTCGGATGCAAGGCCTTACCGAATTAGCCATTTTTGTTTCGGGTGAAACAGATGGAAAATTTGACCGACAGGATTTTTTGTTGTTTTATGGTCAAGGGCCTGACAGGCTGAATTACAATTTGCAAAAGCAGATGTTCAGCTACCAAAATAATCTCTTCTCTGACAAAAGCTTTTACTTCCTCACTATCGCGAACTCAGCCGGAAAGAGACTCGGTCTATCTGAAAGCTTAGGGGGCAGTTTCCCTACCGTGCAAGACTTTGACGATTTCGCATTCTATGAAAATGAAAAGTTCAATCTTCTAAAATCGGGCCGTGAGTGGTTTGGCGAACAATTCGACAACACCCTCGAAGCCACTGTTCAATTCAACATCAGCGGCATTTTGCCGAATACTCCCATTCGCGTTGCCAGCCACGTGATGGCGCAGTCAATTACTGATTGCTCGTTCAAAGTTTTTTTCAACAGCATTGAATTAGCCACCCAACCGATTGCCGCTGTACCCAACTCTACCTATGCCATCAAAGGCAGAAAGGTGGGCGACACTTTATTAATTAACAGCACAAACTTTCAAGCACCGAGCCGAAGCACTCAAGATATAAAATATCAGTTTATGAAAGGTGGCACTGGTATTTCAGTAGGGTACCTCAACTTTCTAAGTTTCTCATTTAAACGAGCTTTGGCACAGTATGGCGATGTAACTTTCTTTGTCTCATCGAGCAGTATTGCCAACCCTGTTTCAAATTTTGTTGTAAGCAACACCTCGTCAAATAGCAGCGTTTGGGAAATCACAGATCCCTTCAACGCAAAACTGCAAGCGACACAACTCAACGGAGCACAATCTAGTTTTTCTGTTAACACTCAAAACCTGAAACGTTTTGTTGTGTTCGATGCTACCAAAGGGTTGACGCCAAATTTCGAGGCAAAGTTGAAGAATCAAAACCTTCGTGCAATGGCTGCCCCACAACTCTTAATCATCACCCATCCAAATTTTGAAGTGGAGGCAAACCGTTTGGCTGCACATCGCAATTCGAAGTCTGGCATATCAACAGCGGTGGCTACCACCGAAGCGATTTACAACGAGTATGCAGGTGGCAAGCAAGACTTTACAGCCCTACGTGATTTCATTCGGGACCTGTATCGAAAATCAGGTGCCAACTTGCAAAATGTTTTGTTATTTGGCCGCGGGTCCTATGATTATAAGGCGCGAGCGCTCAACAATACCAACTTTGTGCCCATTTACGAGTCGGTCAACTCTCTTGGTCCATTAGAAACTTACTCTTCCGATGATTTTTATGCGCTCTTGGATGACAATGAAGGCGAGTGGCTTGAAAGCCCCGTACAAAATTCGACCATGGACATTGGTGTAGGGCGTTTGCCGGTAAAAACAAAAGATGAAGCAAAGAACATAGTAGACAAGTTGATTGCTTATGACACTGACAGTCGTACTGCTGGCGCATGGCATAAGAACTTCCTTTTTGTTGCAGATGATGGTGACTTTAATATTCACCAAAGTCAGGCCGATCAGCTAGCCAATTCAATTGAGGCAAGTAATCCTGAGATAGATACTAAGAAGATATACCTAGACGCCTTTAATCAGGTGCAATTAAATACGGGTGGTTCGAGCCCGGAGTGTGCAAAAGCGATTGATTTAGCAATACGCAAAGGGTACGGCATTGTCAATTATACCGGCCACGGAAACGAGCGCTTGTGGATGGATGAGAGAACACTGACCGATCAAGTGATTATGAGCTGGAAAAACGCGCCTGAGCTACCTCTGTTCGTTACGGCTACTTGTGAATTTGGGCGCAACGATGATCCCTTCATCATTTCGGGTGGCGAACGGATTTTATTACAACCCAAGGGTGGAGGCATTGGCCTGGTCACCACCGCCAGGCCGGTTAACTCGAGCACTAACTTTACATTGAACCGAGCTTTTTATCAGTCTTTTTTTACCAAATCCAATAGCCAATTCCGCAGTGTAGGAGCCATCTTTCGCGATACGAAAAACGGTAGTATGAGTGGCGTGGCCAACCGAAACTTCTCTTTGTTGGGGGATCCATCTTTGCAAATTTATTTGGGAGACCTGCAGGTGGCGGTAGACGAGGTAAAGACAACTTCTGGCTCTACTACACTCAAAGGCTTATCAAACGTAACGGTGAGGGGACAGATCAAAAGCGGAGGAGGCATTGCATCTGGATTTTCGGGGGAGCTAGACTTGACGCTTTACGATCGTCCATCAGCATTGTTGACGAAGGGGAATGAAAACCCGCCTTTCACCTACTCGCAATGGACTAACATATTGTTCAATGGCAGAGCCACTGTAACGAATGGGTCTTTCCAAGTTAACTTTATTTTGCCCCAAAATGTGCCCGCATCAACCGCGACAGGAAAGTTAAGTGCGCACGCTTTTTCGAAGAATGGCCTCGAAGCACTTGGTTTCGCAAACAACTTTTTGATTGGCGGGCAAGAACCCTCACCACCAGCTGATACAAACCCACCAAGCATTAGGTTGTTCATGGGTGATACCACATTTGTTGCGAGTGGACTGGTGGCGCCCAACACAAAGTTGGTCGCAAAACTCAGCGATGAAAGTGGCATCAACACCTCCAGCCTAAATCCCGACAAACAAATTACTATTACCCTTGACGATAAGTATAAGTTTGTGGTGAGCGACTACTATGCCGCTGTGAAAGACAACTTCAAAAAGGGAGAGTTGATTTTCCCAATAGATACGTTAAGAAAAGGACCGCACAATATCTCTCTGTCAGCATCTGACACTTACAACAACACTGCCGTGGCATCGTTACAGTTTGTTGTAACTGATGGAAGCCAATTCACTATCAATGAAGTGGCCAACTACCCCAACCCGGTGGTGGACGAGACACAGTTTTGGTTCACGCACAATCGCCCGGGCGAAGATCTAACGGTACGTGCCATTGTCTATAATTTAAATGGTGGGGTTGTATTTGAGCAAGAATATTTGGTTCCTGAAAGCCAGTACCAAGTGAGCCTGCCTGCATGGAATGCAACCGCACCAGACGGCAGAAAATTAGGGCAAGGAATGTACGTTGTGCGGCTGTTTGTTCGTTCAGATCAAGATGGCTCAAATAACGAAAAATCGGCCAAGATTATTTTAACGAATTAGTTACCTTTAAGCCAAGAACTTTGAACATGAAGAATTTATTAAGTTACCTAGCTATTTTTATCTTATTCGCGATGCCTGGTTTGTCCTTCGCCCAGCCAGGATCTTCCAATCCGGGATTTGTAATCGGTCAAAACACCAAAAACAGGAACATTACGACTGCGGTTCCTTTCTTAAACATCACACCAGACTCGAGAGCTGGTGGCATGGGTGATGTGGGTGTGGCTACAACACCAGATGCGAACTCGGCCTATTGGAATGCGGCAAAGTTGGCCTTTATCGACATGGGTAAAGGGGCATCGTTTTCGTACACACCTTGGTTAGGCAAGATTATTAATGATATGAAGATCTTGTTCCTGTCTGGCTTCTATAAAATTAACCGCGAAGAAACTATAGGTGCCTCATTAAAGTATTTTGACTTAGGCCAAATTGATTTCAGGGATAACAATAACAAAGATTTAGGTAGATTCAATCCGCGGGAATTTGCTTTTGATGCTACTTATTCGAGATTGTTAACTGAACATTTGAGTGTGGGAGTTTCGTTGAGGTACATTCATTCTAACCTTACTGGATCGTTACAAAATGGCGGAATCGATGCCCAACCGGGTCAATCATTTGCTGGTGATCTAGGCGTTTTCTACACAAAGCAACTGGAGAGTAAAAACGCTACTCTTTCTTGGGGTGCTTTTGTTAGTAACATTGGAGCGAAAATGACCTACACAAACTCTACATCAGCGAATTTTATACCTACCAACTTGCGACTTGGTGGAGCTTACAAAATGGAATTAGATGCGATGAATAGCTTGATGTTTGCGTTAGACTTCAACAAGTTAATGGTACCAAGTCCCGCGCCCGGTAGTACTCAGAAATCACTTCTGAGCGGCATGTTCGGTTCTTTCAGTGATGCCAGCTTCCAAGAAGAGTTAAGCGAAATTACTATTTCCTCGGGGGTGGAGTATTGGTATAACAATGCTTTTGCTGGTAGGCTTGGATATTTTTACGAAGCACCCGAAAAGGGTAACAGACAGTATCTGACGTTGGGCTTGGGCGGCAAGTTGAACGAATTTGGTTTTGATGCGGCTTACATGGTACCTACCAATGGGCGCGAGAGCGCTTTGGCTGAAACCCTGCGGTTTACATTGTTTTACGTGCTACCCACCAATGCCAAAGAAAACGATTCGGTAACCGACTAGTGGTTCTATGTTAGACCGTGCCATTCCGCCAACTTTCGCCAAGGAATTTTCATTTTCTTTACCACAACCAGAAATTATTACACTGCCCAACAAATGTTCAATTGTTTGGGTAAGAGGTCTTCAACAACAGGTTTGCAAAATTGAGGTAATCATGAGGGCGGGCAAGTGGTACGAGCCAACACCTGGCTTGGCTCACTTTACAATTTCTATGCTCGAAAAAGGTGCCAATGGATTTACTGCAAGTGAAATTGCCGAAACCCTTGACACGTATGGTGCCCAACTAGAGTTGGCAGCCGGGCCAGACTTTGCTTCGGCCTCAATTTACTCGCTCAACAACAAGCTTCACCATGTGTTGCCTGTGTTTTCTGCGTTGCTACAAACACCCACATTTGCCGATGACGAATTGAGTTTAATGAAGGATATCTTCATCGAAAATCTGAAAGTTAATAATGAAAAAACCAGTTATCTCGCCTCTAAACATTTCAAGCGCAATGTGTTTGGTGGCCAACATCCATACGGAAGCACGTTGGAAATAGAAGCAGTCAACGCAATAATAAATATTTATTCGTTGCAAAGTTTTTTTGCACAACAATGCCAACCTTTTGAAGTGTATGTCACCGGATCGCTGCAACCCACGCAAATGAAGGGCATAGAGAATTTATTCAACCAATTTGGGCAGACAAACGCACAAGCGGTTAAACCGATTTTGCAGGAGGCTAGCGAACGGCATGTACAATTTAAAAAAGAGGGAAGCCTACAGGCATCGTTGCGAATTGGTGGCCAAACACTTACGAGAAATGAACCCGATTATTTTTGGTTTTTGCTGCTCAATCATTTGTTTGGAGGTTACTTTGGGTCAAGGTTGATGAAAAATATACGCGAAGAAAAGGGTCTTACCTATGGTATCTATTCGTCCGTTAGCGTACATCGGCACAACGCCCTTTTTACGATTGGCACTGACGTGAACATCGACAAAGTAACTTTAACTATTGGCGAGATAAGAAAGGAAATACAGCGCCTTCATCAAGATAACATACCGGTTCGAGAAATTGAGGTGGCACGAAATCATTTTTTGGGGGCACTACAGCTTGAATTATCAAACCCATTTGCTGTAACGGAAAAAATCAAGAACATTCGGCTCAATAACCTACCGGCCAATTATTATCAAGAACTAATCAACGCGACTCTTAGCGCAAATGGTAGCGACCTCAATATGATTGCTCAGAAATACCTTAATTGGGGCAGATTTCATCAGATATCAGTGGGGTAGTGATTATATTACCTGATTTTCTAATTTGCAATACGTCAGAGGGGGAGGCAGGTTATTAAGTAAGTAAATAATGCAGACTGATGGTAAGCTTTTACAAGTAGAGAATAACCAAGGCACCCATCAGTTCAGTTTAATCAGGCAAAAAACGCAGTAATTGAGTATATCTTGGTAATTAGCCTTTACTCCCTCGCTTGCCAGCGTCTTGCCTTGGTTATCTTCAATTTGCTTCACGCGAAGCAATTTCATCAGAATAATGTCAGTAATCGAGCTCACCCTCATATCGCGCCAAGCTTCACCATAGTCGTGGTTTTTGTTTTGCAGCAGATCAAAGGTTTCTTGCACAGCCCTGTCGTAAAGGGGCTCCAGTTCTTCAAAACTCATGTCCATCTTTTCTGATGTTGCCAATTCAATCTGCATCATGGCAATCAAACAATAATTGATGATGCCAATGAACTCGTCCCGTACCGGGTCGCCCACTTTTTGCACCCCTTTTTCTTGGATGCTACGAATGCGTTGCGCTTTGATAAAAATCTGATCGGTGATGGACCGCAATCGCAACACCCGCCATGCCGTGCCATAGTCGTGGGTTTTCTTGG
>JBJTHA010000240.1:0-23405 GCA_046094265.1 Cytophagales bacterium | reverse complement strand
CAAATGTGAATGCCCCGATCGTTGATGATCTGCACTTTATGTACCGTGTAACCAAGCGCTTTATAAATTTCAGAAACAGCATAGCCCAAAAAATTATTGCGCAAATGACCTAAGTGCAAAGGCTTATTGGTGTTGGGCGATGAATACTCGACCATCAACTCCTTCCCGGTACGCGGTAGCTGCCCAAAATTCTGATCGGCATAAATCGACTGGAATACCTTGGCCCACACCTGATCGGCAATCACCAAATTCAAAAAGCCTTTCACCACATTAAACCGGGTAACCAAACCTGAATGACTAACCAAATGTTCACCCACCAAACGAGCGGTTTCTTCTGGCGATTTGCGAGATAGTTTGGTCAGTGGAAAACACACCAATGTATGCGAACCTTCAAACCCTTCGTTGGTAGGTTGCAACTGTTCATTTTCAATTTTCTGACCAAAAACGGCTTCTACCGCTTGGCGGATGGCGAGCCGAAGTTCTAAATCCAAGTTCATAGCAAAAATGGGGCTGCAAGATAGGTTGTTATTTTAAACTACTCTAACATCAAAGAATACAATTCTGAGCTGCAAGCGTGCCAGTCCCCTCCTACAAAAAACAGGTGTAAAAGGATTGCAAACCAATTGGCACCAACAAACAAGCGAAGAATCCGAGCCAAAGCAATATCGACTGCTTGTGGATCCTTCGCGCACTTTACCGTACCGGCAAGCTCGTTCGTTGAAAAGACCTGATGCTCTTTGATCTGGCTCCACTGTCAATCCGCTCAGGGCTGTTGGTAAAAAAAGGGGGAATGGACTTTTCGATAATCCCAAGTAGAAGATCAGTTTTGGCAAGCTTACCTCTTTGAATTACGTGTCTATTTCAATTTGAATTTGCATATTGTAGTTTCGAATGAAAGGGTCTGGCGATTTGTTTGATGAAGACGCGCAAACGGAGTTTGCCGAAATTCTCTTGCCCGTCCCCATCCCACGATTTTTCACCTACCGCATTCCGAAGGTGTTGGTTGGCAAAACCATGGCTGGCCAGCGTGTGATCGTTCCTTTCGGTCAAAAAAAGATATTAACCGGAGTCGTAGTCACCGTACACAGCCAGCCGCCCAAAGATTACGAAGCAAAATATATCTTAGAATTATTGGACGAAACGGAGGTCATCTATCCGCAACAATTCAAACTATATCAGTGGATAGCCGACTACTACCTGTGCACATTAGGAGAAGTGTTGGCGGCAGCGTTACCATCGGGTCTAAAGCTTTCCAGCGAAAGCATGGTGCAACTACATCCTGCTTTTAATGAGGCCGAAACCAACTTCGATTTTTCGGAACGTGAAAGGATGGTAATCAACCATCTGAAAAACGACACGATGACGTATAGCCAAGTGGCAAAATTGTTGGGTGCAAAAAGCATTTATAGCATTTTGAAATCGCTGGCCAGCAAATCAGCGATTTTATTGTTCGAGCAAGTGCGTGAAAAATTCAGGCCCAAAACGGAAAAACACATTCGGCTACAGCCAGATTATGTAGAGAAAAAGAGATTAGAAAACTTCTTTGATTCGCTATCGGCCAAGCCTAAGCAAGAGGCGGTAATGCTAAAATACTTGCAACTTATCCCTATTTTTTCGCACCCTGAACTCAATCAAAAAGGGATATCAAAATCAAAATTAGTAGATGAAGCGATTTCTGAGTCCTCGCTCAACACATTAATCAAAAACAAAGTGCTAGAAGAATTCGAAGTGATTATACCGCGCTTTGGCTTTGATGACCCTGTGCAAGCAACCCCTTTGCTATTGAGTGAAAAACAGGAAAAGGCACGAAATGAAATTCTCTCTGCCTTTGAAACCCAACGTACTGCATTATTGCACGGTGTAACGGGCAGCGGTAAAACTGAAATTTATATCGATCTTATAAAACGAGCATTGGAAGGTGGCAACCAAGTGCTATATCTATTACCTGAAATCGCCATAACCACACAAGTAGTGCAACGACTAAAAAAAGTTTTTGGCAGTGTGATGGGTGTGTATCACTCGAAATTTTCTGACAACGAGCGTGTAGAAGTTTGGAATGGAGTAGTCGCAGGCAAATTCCGTTTTGTAGTGGGCGTGCGGTCGTCTATTTTTTTGCCTTTCGATAACTTGGGGCTCATCATTGTTGATGAAGAACATGATCCTTCCTACAAGCAGCATGAACCCGCCCCACGCTACCACGCACGCGATGTGGCCTTGTTGATGGGTCAAATCCACCATGCCAAAGTGCTATTGGGCAGTGCTACACCTTCCATCGAATCGTTTTACCAAACCCTAACTGGCAAATACCAACTGGTGCGCTTGAGCGATCGATTTGGAGAGGCGCAATTGCCCGAAATTATTTTTGCCAATACCAGCACAGAGCGGAAAAACAAAACCATGAAAGGGGATTTTAGCCGCTTATTGGTTACTGAAATGGGCGATGCCGTCTCAAAAAAAGAACAAGTGATACTGTTTCAAAACAGGCGCGGCTATTCGCCCATGATACAGTGCGAAGATTGCGGTTGGGTGCCCAAGTGCATTAATTGCTCAGTGAGCCTTACCTATCACCAATACCGCCACGCAATGGTGTGCCATTACTGCGGCTACAAAGAAGGCTTGCCAGCCCAGTGCCCCACTTGCACATCCAACCGAATACAAACGTTGGGCTACGGCACTGAAAAATTGGAAGAAGAGTTGAAATTATTATTTGCCGAGGCGAATGTAACACGCATGGATTTAGATACTACGCGATCTAAAAGCGGGTACGAAAACATTATCGAAGGATTTGAAAACGGACGCACGGACATTTTGGTGGGGACACAAATGGTAACTAAAGGTTTAGACTTTGACCGTGTGAGTTTGGTGGGTGTTTTTGATGCCGACCGCATGATGCACTTTCCTGATTTTCGTTCGTACGAGCGTGCCTTCCAACTCATCACACAAGTGAGTGGGCGCGCAGGCAGACGAAACAAACGGGGAAAGGTGATCATTCAAACCTCCAATCCCGAGCATCCACTTTTTCAGCAACTAGTAAAAAATGATGTTCAGGGATTTTTGGAACAACAACTGGTTGATAGGCAAGAACATTTTTACCCACCGTACTCACGATTAATTGAAATTACCCTAAAACATACCGACAAAAAAGTGGTGCGCACGCTGGCTGACGAGTTCGTAGCACTCATCAAGCCGGTACTAAAAAAAGTGCTTGTACTTGGTCCGGCAGAACCTATTATTTCGAAAATCAGAAATGAATTTTTACTATCGATCGCTATTAAAATTGCCCGTAACCAAGGGAATTTGGGCGAAACCAAAACTGTGCTATCGCAAATGGCCGGGCAGCTAAAGGAAAGAAAAGAGTACAGGAATGTAAAGATCGTATTTGATGTAGATCCAGCCTAATTCGTCAAAATTCACAATTAGAGTAATTTCTTACACGGCTGCCAAACTGCACCCAATCGGATCTGCTACTTGTCTGCACACAGTTATGTTTGCTGTAATATTAACTCCATGCTCGCTTTTTTGAGACAGCCTAGCCTTGTTAGTGCTAAAGAAATTCGTCAAGAGAATTTGCTACTCAAGTTTGAATTAATTTCTATCTTTTTTGCTATTGGTTATTTTCTGCTTTCGTTTTTCAATGGTTTTTTAATGGCGCGCTATGCCATGGTAGTTGCAATCTTGTTGTTCAGTTTTAAATTACTCGGCTACCAGCAGGGCTGGATTTCGCTGCGGGTATGTTCTCACATATACATCTTTATTTGTTGGTTGATTGTAGTGGTTTTATCATTGGCATCAGATGGCATTCACTCGTTTGTGCTACCATGGGTCACATTGATGCCCGTGCTGGGTTTAGTGATGTTGAGCGGCAGGGTGGCTTGGTTATGGAGTGCAATTGGATCGATGACTGTTGTAGCGATGATGTTTATCGAGCCGCGGGATTTTATTTCGAATAATTTATTGATGACTGGTAACAACCTGCTAACTGCCTCGCTGCACATAGGCCTACAATTTCTAGTGTTCACGTTGACTTACATCTTTGATAGTCAGCAAAACGAACTCGTTCAAACCGTTGAGCAGCAAAACCTGGAACTTAGAATTTCGCAAGAAGCGATAGCCACTCAAAATAAACAATTACTACAAAGTCAGGAAGAAATTTTGAGCCAGAGGGATACGGTAGCAAAACAAAATCAAAATCTATTAGAGGCTAGGAAAACAATAGATATCCAACACGAGGCACTATTGGAAAAAAACGAAACTTTAGAAGTGGAAATTCAAAAACGCACAAAAGAACTTGTCGATTACAACCACCAGTTAGAGCAATTTGCTTTTATTTCATCGCATAATTTGCGCACACCCATTGCGCGTATTTTGGGTTTAGGCAGTTTACTGGAGTTATCAAATTCCAAAGAAGACGAGATGTCCATCCAGCGAAATCTGGTTGAATCTGCGCACGAGCTAGATCGAATCGTTAAAGATTTAAACATCATTTTGGAAGTGAGAAAAAGTGCCAACCAAGTAGTTTCCGAAATAAACGTTCGAGAAGAAATTGACATGATCTTAATCAACTTGGAAAAAGACATATCGGATACGCGCACACAAATTGAAGTTGACGTACGCCATATTCCTTCGATTCGCACAGTACGACCTTATTTTGATAGCATTGTCATCAATCTGATCAGCAACGCTATAAAGTATCGCAAGCCTAATGTATCACCAATCATTCTGTTAAAGGGTGAATGGAAAAAAGGGATTGCCTGCTTTTCGGTTACAGACAACGGAATGGGAATTGACTTGGAGCGTCATCGTCAAAAACTTTTCACGCTGTACAGCCGCTTTCACGACCACATAGAGGGAAAGGGGCTTGGATTATATATGATAAAAACACAAGTTGAAGCACTGGGGGGATCCATTGAAGTAGAAAGTCAATTAGATGTGGGTACTACATTCCGATTTTATATCAAACCCAGTTAACGAAGTATGTCCCACTCTTCATTGAGCACTGCAATCGACTGATGTGCCGTAAGGTCAAATTGGCAAGGCACCACCGAAACGTAGTTATTGGCAATGGCCCATTCGTCATTATCCTCCGCTTTATCGAAGTTGATGAAGTTGCCTGTCATCCAAAAATAATCCCTACCATAAGGATCAAAGCGCTGGTCAAATTCTTCCACCCATTTGGCATTGGCCTGCCTGCACACGCGGATGCCCTGAATGGGTTCGTTTCTCTTCGGAGGAATATTGACATTTAGTGCCACACCCTGGGGCAATCCTTTCTTCAACACTTGGTCAGTGATTTTATGTACAAATTGATGAGTATGCGAGAAGTCTGCCTTTTGGCTATAATCACAAAGTGAAAAACCAATGGATGGGGTTCCTTCTATCGCTCCTTCTATGGCTGCCGACATGGTGCCAGAATAGAGTACGCTGATAGAGGTGTTGCTTCCGTGGTTGATACCGCTGACTACTACATCGGGCTGGCGTTGGTTGCGCAAAACAAAGTGCCGCGCCATCTTCACGCAATCGGCAGGAGTACCGCTGCATTCAAATGCTTTTACGTTTTCAAAAATAAACGACTCTTTCAAACGCAAGGTGTCCCCTACGGTAATTGCATGGCCCATGCCCGACTGTGGTCCATCAGGTGCTACCACTAAAACTTCGCCCAGTCCTTTCATTACCTCCACCAAATTCAAAATTCCGCGAGAGGTAATTCCATCATCGTTTGTTACCAAGATCAAAGGCTTTTGCATAACTTATTTAAAGGGAGTTAAAGTATTCAATAATTCGGGTGAGCTCAAACTTATCGTCAAAGTCGAGTTTATTTTGTTTGGCAAAAGCAGCCACATCATCTTCTTTGTTCTTCATTAACTCAAGCCAATCCTTTCTGCGCGGGTTGTTCAATTGCTCAATCTTACCGTTTGGTTTCAACAAAAAATAGGTGTTTACCAGCACCAGCCGATTATACGTTCCGTAGTAATAAAATCCAGTTGAAACGGTGCGGTACTCTAGTTTCTCGCGTGTGAGCACTGTTAACTTGCCCTCGGCCACCAGTTCAAAAAATGTAGGGGTGTTGTACGTATTGTTTTGAGAATAGGGCAACGAATAAAACTGTCGATACCGTTTAGCACTCTGATCGAAGATTTCAAAAAACAAAACTTTACGTGCCGTGTAGCTCTCTAGCTGATTTTTGATTTTAAATTCTAATAGATCATTCTGTAGGTCGTACTTTACCAAACCACGCAGGGTATCGCTGGTCTCCAACACAATCTTACCTTCATGCCAAAATTCAAAAGAAAATTGTTGGGCACCTGCCGCAAAAGAAAAACAAGTTAATATCAAAATCAGTGGTCGCCTCATCAATCGCCTAAAATAGTATGACCCAATTTATCTCTTTTAGTTTGAAGATACTTTTGGTTGTGCTTATTGGGCGTAATTTCAATTGGAATATTTTCTACTATCTCCAACCCATAACCCATTAAGCCTACGCGCTTTTTAGGGTTATTGGTGATCAAACGGATTTTTGAAATCCCTAAATCGTGTAAAATTTGTGCTCCTATTCCGTAATCTCGCCCATCCATATCAAAACCTAATTGCAAATTAGCTTCCACGGTATCAAGCCCCTCCTCTTGCAACTTATACGCTTTTAATTTATTTATCAACCCAATGCCTCGGCCTTCTTGCTTCATGTACAACACCACGCCCTTTCCTTCCTTCTCCACCATTTTCATGGCGTGATGAAGCTGAGGCCCGCAGTCGCAGCGGCAAGAACCAAATATGTCGCCTGTTACACACGAAGAATGAACACGTACCATCACTGGCTCGTCTTTCTCCCACGTTCCCTTTATCAAAGCCATGTGGACTTCGTTCGTATTTACTTGTTCGTAAGCAAACAACTTAAAGTCGCCCCACTGTGTGGGCATTTTCACATCAACTTGTCTTTTGATTTGCGACTCCGTTCTCATTCGGTAAGCGATCAAATCTTTGATGGTTACCAGCTTCAAGTTAAACCGCTGTGCTACCTTCACCAAATCGGGCAAGCGCGCCATGGTACCATCTTCGTTCATAATTTCTACCAACACGCCTGCGGGGCGAAAGCCCGCCAGCCTTGCAAAGTCAATGGCTGCTTCGGTATGGCCAGAACGTCTTAAAACACCTTCCTTTTTGGCGCGCAGCGGAAAGATGTGGCCGGGTTTGCCCAGTTCTTCGAGGTTTGTTTCAGGATCGGTCAACGCCTTGATGGTTTTGAAGCGGTCGTGGGCAGAGATGCCCGTGGTACAACCATGACCGATCAAATCGACTGACACGGTGAAGGGAGTTTCGTACACGGCCGTGTTTTTTCCTACCATCAGCTCCAGCCCCAACTCCGCGCAACGCTCTTCGCTTAGCGGAGCACAAATCAGCCCACGGCCATGGGTGGCCATAAAGTTGACTATCTCGGGTGTAATGCATTCAGCGGCACAAATGAAGTCCCCCTCGTTCTCGCGGTCTTCATCGTCTACCACAATAATTACTTTGCCATTTTTGATTTCCTCAATGGCCTCTTCGATGGTATCTATTTTTAGTTTGTCGGTCATTTTCTTTTACGAATTTGAAATACAGTAGTCAGAATTTAGGAGTAGCCTCGGCCAAATCCTCAAAAAATGATTAACGCATTCAACTTGGCTATGGTTCATAAACTGTTTGTCACTTTAATTAAATGCATTACACAAGTCGTTAAATAAATCTTTATAGTGCGAAAACATAACCTAAGTCCTCGGCAAGCTCAACTTCAAATTTTTTAAGAGCAAAAAACTTCTCCAAGGCTTGCTCAAGTTGGTCCCAATCCACAACAGACTCCTCTTGCTTTTTTATTATGCCCTGTTGCTCTTCCATTAGCATTCTTAGATGCCAAAACTTTAAGTCTTTTATGATCCTTACAACTTTATCTAAATCTACGGGGCTTTCAGGTACTATTATTTTAAATTTCTTCCAATTTGCACTAGGCTTATACCTCTTTACTAACAATTCCGTGACCACTGCTTTTGCTAAATTTGACAAGGTATCTGATATACTTGTTACGTTGAATGGCTGATTCAACTCTGTAAATCTCATCAAACATTTAAATATTTCATCGTGAATGGGATTAACTAGTTTTATGTCGCTTATCTCATTTTCAACAAAATCGATTAATTTCTCCGATTCAAATTCTGAGTCATAGTAATTTACAAGAACTTCAAGTAAAGATTTCTCACATTGAACAATTTTAAAGCGAGCATTAGGCTCGAACGTTTTTTCTTCAACTTGATCTTGTACTACAACTTGTTGAGGTGAAACCTCTTCTTGATCACGCAGTTTTTCCTTTTCTGTCTTGCGCCTCTCCTGAATCAAAATTTTGTTTAGCTCGGTCAACAACACTGGCTCGGCAATCTTCAACAGGTTACTTGTTTCTTGTATGTAAACCGAGCGCTTCACCGGATCGGGTATCAGCGCGATGCTCGAAACAATTTCTTTGATGGATTCAGCTTTGCGGATGGGGTCGCCAGCGGCTTCGGCTGCATACAAGTTGGTTTTGAACGAGACAAAGTCCTGCGACTTCTCTTTCAAAAATTTTTGAAACTCTGTCGTGCCTACCTTACGTGAATAGCTGTCCGGGTCTTCGCCATCGGGGAAGAGCAACACACGCACGTTTAGCCCTCCTTTCAAAAACATGTCAATGCCGCGCAGCGCAGCCTTGATACCTGCCGAATCGCCATCGAACAGCACGGTTACATTTTCTGTAAAGCGGTGGATCAGTTTGATTTGCCCTTCCGTTAATGCCGTGCCCGAACTGGCCACCACATTTTCTACACCCGCTTGGTGCATGCTGATCACATCGGTATAGCCTTCTACCAAGTAACAGTTGGCTGCATTGCGGATCGCGTTTTTACCTTGGTACAAACCGTACAGCACATCGCTCTTGTGGTAGATTTCTGTCTCGGGCGAGTTGATGTACTTGGGTTGGTTTTTGTCTTTGCCCATCATGCGGGCACCAAAGGCAATGACCTTGCCCGAAATGTTATGCACGGGAAAAATCACCCTTCCGCGGAAGCGGTCGTAACTGCCTCCATCATCTTTTTTTACTACCAGTCCGGTTTTCTCCAACAGATATTTGTTGTAGCCCTTGCTGATGGCCTCTTTGCTAAAATTTTCCCATCCTTCCAGCGCGTAGCCCAATTCAAATTTTTCAATCGTGCGGTCGTTGAAACCGCGCTCTCGAAAGTAACTTAAGCCAATGCTGCGGCCTTCCTCCGATTCCAACAACGCTTTCTTGTAGAACTCCTTGGCGAAGTTCATCAAAATATAAAGCCCCTCGCGCTCGGTTTGCTGCTCGCGGCTTTCGTCACTCTGCTTGTCTTCTTTTATTTCTACACCATATTTTTTGGCCAGGTAGCGGATGGCCTCGGCATAGCTGAGCTTTTCATGCTCCATCACAAAGGTGAAGGCATCGCCCCCTTTGCCGCTGCTAAAGTCTTTAAAAATGCCCTTGCTGGGCACCACAAAAAACGAAGGTGTTTTTTCGTTGGCGAACGGGCTGAGGGCTTTGTAGTTCTGCCCCGATTTTTTCAATGACACAAAGTCGCTGATCACATCAACTATGTCAACGCGGTTCTTTACTTCGTCAATGGTTTCGCGAGTGATCAAAAAAAATAGGTTCGGAGGGCAAAGTTAATGAATTAGAGGGTTAATCGTTTCATCTTTATTTCCGAGTTGCGTATTCGTTCGTAGGATAATAAGCTTGTTCTGTAAACCGGATGGTCTAATTATTCTCGTTCGCCAAACGAACGGAAAAACTGTATTCACTAAATGGAATATCTAAGTTGAAGGCTTGGACTTTTTCCTACAAAGGTTGATTCATAACTGGTACACTGTTAACCAACCCAAAGATAATGTGATTGAACTCAAAATGTGCTACTCACTCCTCAACGACTGTGCTGGATTTACCACAGCCGCCTTAAATGATCGGTAGCCTACGGTTAACACTGCGATAAGTATTGTTATCGCAAAACCTGCCAAGAAAGTGGCAGGCCCCATGTCAATCTTGTAGCTGAAGTTCTCCAGCCATTGACTCATGCCGTACCACGCAAATGGCACGGCCAACAAAAACCCCAAGGCAATCAACACCAAAAACTCCTTAGAAAACATGAACACTATATTTTGCACCGATGCACCCAATACCTTGCGAATACCCACCTCTTTAGTTTTTTGATTGGCCATAAAGGTGGCTAAACCAAACAAACCCAAACAACCAATGAAGATGGCGATGCTGGTGAAAATAACAATCAGGGTAGACATGCGTTTTTCGCTTTCATAAAACTCGCGCACTTCCTCATCTAAAAATTTATAAGAGAAGATATGGTCCGGATAGGCTGCCTCCCATTTTTTCTGAATGCCCTGAATGACTTCTTGAAATTGATCCAGCTTCACCTTTAGCGAAATGGTTGAGTAGTTGCGGGCGCGATTGAATAGCACAGTGGCTTCTATTGGCTCGCGCAGCGACATGGTATGGAAATTCTGCACCACACCCACAATCGGCAAAGAAAGTTTACGGCCACCTTGGCTCAGTCGCTTGCCTACAATCTCCTGAGGATTGTTGTAACCGAGCATCACCGCTAATTTTTCGTTCACCAAAAATCCTTGGGCTGTGTCTAAATCCTGTATGTTCTTTCCAGCAATCAGTTTTAACTTGTACAAATCCACATAGTTGCCATCTACCATTTTCAATTGCGCATCAAAATCGTTCTCCCCACCTTCAATGTTGAAATTGGTAGACATGATGCTGCCCGATGACGGGGGGAAGTTGCACAAGCTTGCTCGCTCTACACCCGCCATGCGCGTTACTTCGTCTCTGAATGTTCGCATTTTGCTAGTGCCATCCGAAAATCCACCGCGCGCATTTTCGGGTATTGGCACATTCACAATAGCATCTTTGGCAAACCCTAAGTCTTTTTTGTTGAGGTATTCCGTTTGCAAAATAACGACCACTGTACAGATGATGGCCACTTGTGAAATCCAAAACTGCACTACCACCAGCACCCTTCTTAAATTAAAACCAGATCCACCGCGATTTCCTGTAGAATTTTTGAGCGCAAATATTGGCTTGAATGCAGAAACTATAAATGCAGGATATAAACCTGATAATAACGCTACTAATACGGTAACCACAGCCAAAAAAAGCCAGATGGTAATATCACCCAACGGCACCGATAATGACTTTCTCAAAAATGCGTTAAGTGCCGGCAAGCTAAGTTGTGCGAGCCCGATGGCCAATAAAACCGCCATTACCGTAACGAGCGCAGACTCACCCAAAAACTGAAAGATTAGCTGCCCACGAGAACTACCTAATGTTTTACGGATGCCTACTTCTTTCGATCGCTTAATGGCTTCAGCTGTTACCAAATTGATGAAGTTGATGCAAGCCGTTACAATCAACAAAATACCAATCACCGTCATTACCACAATCTGACTATAACTTGTGGTGCTGTAATTGTAATTGTCGTATTTGGTATCGTGATGGATACTGGCAAGTGGCTGTGTGCGAAATGCCACATGATCCGGATTCTCCTCACCTCGATGCTTCTTATAAAAACCAGGAAGCCTTTTATCCACTTGATCGATGTTCACACCCTCTTTTAGCAAAAAGTAAACATGCTCATCGCTCCAAATGCTATTCCAACCCTGCTCATCTTTTTCTTTCTTAATGGTAATAAATGAAAGCATGATATTAAAAGGGAAATCCGTGTTTTCACGGAAGTCTTCCATCACGGCTGCCACTTTGTAATCTTTGCCATTGAAGGTAATGACCTCCCCTATTGCATCCTCTTTTTGAAAAATCTTGACGGCCGTGCTTTTTGATATCACTGCCTCGTTGGGCTCTTGCAGCAAATCCTGCTTCTTGCCCAGCAATAGTTTCCGATCGAAAGTTTTGAAGAAACTAGGCTGCGTAAAAACTAAGTTGTTGTCGGTGTCAAATTTTTTGAGCTCGCCTTGTGGCGTTTGCACCGTTACCAAACTACCCGCACCATGATAGGAGGTAAATACCACCTCCTCAGCTTCCGGAAAATCGTTCTTGAATGCTTCCCACAACACGGGAGGCACCCCGCTCGAGTAATTTTTTCCATTGTTGCAATCGGCTTCCATTACCACGCGGTAGATGCGGTCAAACTTAGTATGAAAGCGGTCGTAGCTGGTTTGGTTGCGCACCAACAAAAACAAAATGAGGCTGGTGGCCACGCCCAAAGTAAGGCCCGATAGGTTAATGACAGTGCTTGCCTTTTGTCTCCATAAATTACGAATGGCCGTGGTAAAATAATTTTTTAACATGCTCTTAAATTTTATTGTTGATGCAAAAAGTCTAATAAAAAGTTCTACTGCTTATAAAAATTACTCCCGTTTTAAAGCCTCCACAGGGTTAGCCTCAGCCGCTCGCAACGAACGGTAACCCACCGTGGCAAAAGCAACCAATAAAGTGGTACTTACACCCACTGCAAACACTAGCCAGTTCATCTCTACTCTAGAGGCAAAACTTTGCAGCCATCGGTTCATTAAATACCATGTGGTAGGCGCAGCCACCACAAAGGCAATAGCAATAAGCACTATAAACTCTTTGGAGAACAATTCGATGATGTGCGTAACAGAAGCACCCAGGCTTTTGCGAATGGCTATTTCTTTGGTTTTCTGTTCGGCCATAAAAGAAGCCAATCCATACAAGCCCAAACATCCGATGAAAATTGCTATGCCAGCAAATATTTCAAACATGGTAAACATCTTCGATTCATCGCGGTATAATTTGGCCAAATAATCATCCAAAAAAGTGTATTCAAAAAGATACTCTGGATAGTGAGAATTAAAGGCTTCCTCAATTTTTTTGATTACGCGCGGTGTATTGGTGGTAGCGATTTTAATGCCCGCATTGTACGCCAAATGAAACGGAAGCATAACAACAGGCTTCATCGCTGTATGCAAAGAGGCCACATTAAAATCTTTTACTACACCTATCACCAACCCCGCTTTGTCATTGAATCCGATGGTTACACTTTGCCCAATGATCTCTTTAGGCGATGAGAAACCCAGTGTCTTGACAGCTGTTTCGTTCACCACATATACCCACTCGTAGGTTTCTTTTACGTTGGCTATCTTCTCATCGCTCTCCGTAAACCACCGGCCTTCCACCAATTGCAATCCGTACACCGCTTTGTAATGGGTGTCCACGGGTTTAATGTTCACACCATATCGATCCGTGCTGCCTTTCGCAGTTAAAAACATACCCGTGCCAAAATTAAACGGTGATGTGGGGGCGCCTAATGAAAATGAAATGTCTTTGATATCGCTGTCCGCCAACAATTTATTTCGGATGGCCTCGCGCTTGCTGTCTTCACGGTCGGGCAGGCTTACATTAATCACCGCATCTTTGGTGAAGCCTAGCGATTTATTTTTGAAATAGTCAAGCTGGCTGGCCACCACAAGCGTGCAAATGATGAGCACTTGGGCAATGGCAAACTGCACCACCACCAACAGCTTGCGCATGGGCACTGAACCTTGCGCTTGTTGATTGAGTTTGTTTTTTAGCGCTTGCACTGGGTTTAATTTGGACAATACCAATGCTGGGTATGCCCCGGAAAACACCGCGGTAAACAACACCACAGCAACTACAAACAACTGCAGATACCCATCGATCCATAAATTGAAAAGAATATTTTTTTCCAGAAAAGAAGCCACCAAGGGCATGGCAATTTGAACTGCCACTACCGACAACAAACCTGCAAAGGCGGCTAGCAAAATGGCCTCGCCTAAATACTGAAAAGTAAGTTGACGCTGTTTAGCGCCTAAGGTCTTTCTTATGCCCACTTCACGCGAACAGTGCACGGAAAGAGCTGTTGCCAAATTCACAAAGTTGACGCAGGCAATGATTAAAATAAAAATTCCAATAAACACCAATACAATCAAATTGGTAGAAGAAACAGAAGCAACACCTGGATTTTCGTCAAACTCCGTATTGAAATGAATATCGGAGAGCGGTTGCAGATGATAGCTTTGCCGGGATGCATCTTCACTGCTGTAGTATTTTTTTACGAGTGCTGAAAAACGCGATTCGAGGTTTTCTTTAGTAACGTTGGGCGGCAACACTACGTACGTAAATCCTGCGGAGTTTAGCCCCCACTGATCCATAGGGAAACCTAAAAATTTCGTAGCAAGGTCGGGGGTAAGTGTAGAGCGAGATGCCACCATATTTACTTCAATGTGCGAAGGTGTTTTGGTTTTTTTTATGATCCCCGCTATTTCAAACTCAAGTAGATTATCGAGCTTTATATGCTTGACATCTTTTTTAGAAAGCGTTTGGGCAAATTCTTCGGTAAGAAAAATCTTACCCGGTTTTGCCAAATCCTTTTTGGGATTACCCGACACCACTTCAAAATCAAACACATCAAAAAAAGAAGTATCGGCAAACAGAATGTTTTGTACCCGTTTTTTATCTTCCTCAACTGTCATTAGCGACTCAAAACCAAAGTGGAATTGTGTGGAGAGAACGTCCGGAAAATCATTTTTAAGCGTTGGCCCAAGGGGGTAAGGTGTTACACTGCTTTTGGTAAGACCAGAGGCATCCGTAGCGTGCCGAACGATGCGATAAATTTGACTTGCTTTTGAAAATGATTTATCGTAGCCCAATTCATGTTTGATGATCAGGAATATGATAATGCAGGTAGTAATCCCTAGCGCGAGACCAAGCACATTGATGACCGCATACGATTTGTTTCGCAATAAACTGCGAAACGCAACGGTAAAATAATTACGCCACATAGATCTTGTGTTTTGCGGCTACGTGCCAATATCAGTGCCATTTAAAAAAATCTAAAATCTTGGTGTTTTTGCCGTTTCAAAAATTCATTGCCGTTCAAATTTGGGTGAAAGTGTCCGATGGCGGACGCGCGCATTTTTTGTAAGACTGGTATAAAGGGTTTACTTTCGTGGCTATGATTCAGTTAACAATCATCGGTTTGCTCTTCGGTTTTGCGGCATTTTATTTGGGCAGAATGGTATACCGCTCTTTCCAAATAAAAAGCAACTGTACTTCAGGCTGTGCAAAATGTGCCGTCAGCGATTCTAAAAAATAAGCGGGGCACCTTGGGCAGCATTTCAATTTTTTGATTTTTATTTGGCTCCGCTTTGCAGCAAGGTCAAAGCCGATTAATACCAGGTAGCAGTAGTTTGATAATAGCCTCCCATATTGGAAGTTTGGAAAACTTTGCGTTGAATTGTGTGCTCAAGTTCCATCCGTAATTTCATACTATGAAAATCATCAGGGTCATTATTTTGCTAAGTAGTGTGCTTGGCATGGTTTTATTTCTTAATAAAAGCTGGGATTTGGGCCAGCTCATTCCACCTTTTGGCCAGTTCTTAGATCCCTTTCATGGCTTTTGGCAAAATGCCCATAGTGGAAAGCAGCAAGATTTGGATTTGAAAATACCCGGGCTAAAATCAAAAGTAACGGTGGTGTACGATAGTACCCTGGTGCCACACATTTATGCCAGCAATGATGAAGATCTTTTTGCCGCGCAGGGGTACATTACTGCGCAAAACCGGCTTTGGCAAATGGAATTTCAAACACACGCTGCCGCTGGCCGCATTAGCGAAATAATAGGCGAAAAAGCTTTGGACTTTGATAGAACCCAGCGCAGGTCGGGGATGGTGTTTGCCGCGGAAAATGCGGTGGTCGCCATGCAGGAAAATCCGGTAACAAAAGTGATGGTGGAGAGTTATACGCGCGGCATCAATGCCTACATTTCCTCGCTGAACTACAAACAACTACCCGTTGAATATAAATTACTGGGCTACCAACCAGAGCCTTGGACTCCCCTTAAAACAGGGCTATTGCTAAAATACATGGCCAAAACACTCAGCACTGGAGAAAAAGACTTAGAGATGACCAATGCATTAAAACTTTTTGGCAAAGACACATTGGATTTACTGTACCCAGACCACGAAGGTTGGAGTGATCCGATTGTTGACAATGCGGGCAAATGGAATTTCCAACCTGTTGTTATCGACAGCGTTCCATTGGCATTGCCCAATGAGTTAATCGCTTTGCAGCCGTCTGAAAAATCACCACCCGAAGTGGGCAGCAATAACTGGGCAGTGAGCGGGGCAAAAACCAAAACCGGTTCCCCCATTTTGTGCAACGATCCGCACTTAGAATTGAGCCTGCCTTCAATATGGTATATCGTCCACCTGAATGCGCCCGGCATCAATTGCATGGGTGCTTCGCTGCCCGGCTCGCCCAACGTGATCAGTGGTTTTAACGACTCCATTGCGTGGGGCGTCACCAATGCACAGCGTGATGTGGTGGATTGGTACAAGATAAAATTCAACAACAGTAAAAAAGAAAAATATGAATCAGATGGTGCCTGGAAAGCAACGCGCAAAGTTGTTGAGGTAATCAAAATAAAAGGAAAAAAAGATTTTTATGATACTGTGGTTTATACACACCACGGCCCCGTAGTTTATGATGAGAATTTTCATGGTGATGGAGAAAAAAATCACTTTGCCTACCGGTGGGTTGCTCATGATCTATCAGAAGAAGCGCTCACCTTTTATAAATTGAACCGAGCAACCAACCACACGGGTTACATGGAAGCTTTGAATCATTTTTCTGCACCCGCTCAAAATTTTGTGTTTGCCAGCACCAGTGGCGACATTGCCATGCGGATTCAAGGCAAGTATCCCGTAAGGCGAAAAAACGAAGGTAAGTTTGTGCTGGATGGCTCGCGCACTTCGCAAGAATGGCAAGCTTTTATACCCAACGAACAAAACGTAATGTACAAAAACCCCGAGCGTGGTTTTGTGAGTTCGGCCAACCAATACCCGGCCGATTCTACTTACCCCTACTACATTACTGCCAGCAATTGGGAGGCTTACCGCAATCGAAGGATCAATCAAGTACTCGCAGCATCCCGCAATGTCACCCCACAAGACATGATGAAATTGCAACTCGACAACTTCAATTTAAAAGCAGCCGAAAGCTTGCCGCATTGGCTTAGTCAATTAGACACTGTTAACTTAAAAGGTTCGGAAAAGGAAGCGTATGAAAAAATGAAGGCATGGGATTTCTACAACAATACCGAGGCTGAAGGCGCCTCCTATTACGAGGCTTGGCTAAGGGCAATTTTACCTGTGGTGTGGGACGAAATGTCGGAATCAAAATTGGCATTATCGCGGCCATCTACTTACATGACAATCCGCTTGCTAAAAGAAAAACCCAACCTTTCTTTTTTTGATATTAAATCCACTACAGAAAAAGAAACAGCACAAGAGGTGATCCGAAAATCATTCTCTGAAAGTGTGAGCGCAATGGAAAAATGGAAAGCTGAAAAGAAAGCAAATCCACGTTGGGGCATTTATAAAGATGCCATCGTTGGGCATCTACTCAACAAGATGGAGGCATTCAGCTACCACATTGAGCATGGGGGCAACAGCAGTGCTGTTAACGCACATTCGCGCACCCATGGCCCCAGTTGGCGCATGGTGGTGAGTTTGGAAAAAACGGGCGTTCAGGCATGGGGTGTGTATCCGGGGGGGCAATCTGGCAACCCAGGCAGCCCTTATTACAATAACTTGCTCGGATTATGGACCGATGGCCAATATGTAAAATTGCATTTTGCCAATGAGGCTTCAAAAATGAAGACAGCACAAATGGTAACGATCACTCTAAACCCTGAAGTAAAATGAAATTTACAATACAACTTTTAATAACTGCGGTAGTTTGTTTTGTGCTACAACGCTTTTTTCCGTGGTGGTCTATGCCCATCGGCACAGCAGTGGTAAGCTATTTTATTGGCAATAAAAACGGCATCTCGTTTTTAGCAGGCCTGTTGGCGATATCTTTTTTGTGGTTAGCTGTTGCCTTGTACATCGATGCGGCCACGCATTCCATTTTAACTTATAAAGTGAATAAGTTGCTGCCCGTTAATGCTTTTGTGTTGACGGCTATCATTGGTGGATTAATAGGCGGGCTGGGGGCACTTATTGGGTCGATGTTAAGAAAACTTTCGTGATGGCTAGGTCAACTATGCCCATACTTTAGTTCCCTCGGTGCAGTTCTTGCACATTTCTATCTCGCTGCGCGAGCGCAACAACGATGACCTAAACTGTTCGTATTTTTCACTCTGCCATATTTCTGTAAACGACTGCTGTGTTAAATCACCCAACACATGGTGTGCATCTTTGTCAAAACAACAGGGCACTACCTTACCATCCCAAGTTACCACGCAGCTGTGCCACATTTTCCAGCAATGGTTATCAAATGCATTTTTGATGGTGTAAGTACCATCGCTCATTTCTTTGTAGCGCGAGTACTTTGGCTGGGTTGGAATAAGGGGAGAGCCGTTTTGGTAATCATAAATCTGTGCCGTTTTCAATTTTACTTCATCCACGCCCAACTGTTGGGCAATGCGATACACTTCAGGAATTTCGTGTTCGTTTGGCTTTACTACCAAAAATTGAAAAATGACATGCGGTGTTTGGCTCTTCAGCTTTCTTTTCCACGCGATGATATTTTTTGTCCCTTCAATCACTTTATCCAAGTTGCCGCCTACGCGATATGACTGATATGTTTCTTGCGAGGTTCCATCGATGGATATTATCAACCGATCTAAACCTGAGCGTACGGTGGCCTCCGCATTTTTATCGTTTAAATAATGCGCGTTGGTTGACGTAGCTGTGTAAATTTTCTTTTCTGTACTGTAGCGTACTAAATCCAAAAACTGAGGATGGAGGTAAGGTTCGCCCTGAAAATAGAAAATCAAATAACTAAGCGTTGGATGTAGCTCGTCAATAACATGACGAAACAAATCGTGCTGCAACATGCCCGTAGGCCTTGTAAAGGAACGCAACCCGCTGGGGCACTCGGGGCAACGTAGGTTGCACGATGTTGTGGGTTCTATCGAAATACTCAAAGGCATGCCCGCGTGGTAAAGTCTGCTGCTTACTTTCGATAGTTGGTAAGAGCTCACCAATTGAGAAGCATTCCAAATACGTTTAGGAGTTAGCTTTTTGGCAAAATTCAATCCGTCTGGTAATTTCATTGAGCCTTCCTCAAAGGGTAAGATTGATAAATGATTTAACTATCTTCGAATCCGTAAAAGTAAAGAAAGATGCGCGCTTTTGTTTGCCTATTATTCTTGTTCGCCCACCAATTTTTAAAAGGACAAGACAAGCTCTCTGACCAAGCAAAAATTTCTGTAGTTACATTGGGGCCAGATAAAAATGAACTGTACGCTGCCTTTGGGCACAGTGCCATTCGCGTTTACGACTCTTTACAAGGAATTGATTGGGCATACAATTATGGCGTTTTTGATTTCGACCAGCCCCACTTTTACCTGAACTTTACAAGGGGCTACTTGTATTACAAGTTGGGCGTGTATAGTTATGTTGATTTCAAAAATGTATATATCCGCTACAACCGGTCTATTCACGAACAAACACTGCGGCTGAATCAACAGCAAAAGCAAAAAATTTTCGATTTTTTACAGTGGAATGCACAACCCCAAAACCAAACCTATCGCTACGATTATTACCACAACAACTGCGCTACCAAAATTAGGGACGTGATCCACCAACAGTTGGGCAGCGACATCAAATGGGACAGTAGCTTTTTCACACCTCAACATTCTTTTCGCAACAAAACGAGCGAATACCTTGATCCTTTGCCTTGGGGCAATTTAGGTATTGACATTTGCTTAGGTTTACCGATTGATAAAAAGATGAGTGCATGGGAATATATGTTCCTGCCTGACTACGTTGAGTCGTTCTTTGATCATGCGGTCATCACAACAGACTCAACCTCCGCTTCGCTGGTTGCAAAAAAGATAATTGTATTTGAACCGCCAGCGCCTGAATCAAATGTCAGCTTCGTACATCCTTGGATTGCTTTTGGCGCATTGGCGGTGATTGTTGCTGTGTTTAGTGTTTGGGATTGGCGAAGAGAAAAAATCAGTAGATGGTTAGATGTAGTCTTGTTTGGTACAATCGGATTGATTGGGATGTTACTTTTATTTCTATGGGCATTTACTGACCACCATGACGCTGCCCAAAATTTTAATTTACTTTGGGCATTTCCGCTCCATTTAGTAGGTGCGTTTTTATTGCTTTACAAAAAGTACCACCAGAAAGCCAAACTTTATTTTCTATTTTCCACCGTGCTAACCGCTTTGCTGGCGGGATGTTGGTTTATATTACCTCAGCAACTTAATTCTTTTTTGTTGCCACTAGTATTTATCATTTTGATACGATCCATCTTACTATGGCAAGTTTTACGATTGCCGGTGAATCGGTAAACCACTACATATGAATAGCACGGTTGGCCGTGGCAGCTAAACATGCTTCTTTGAAAGCCTCCATGTAAGTAGGGTGAGCATGGCTCATGCGCGCCACGTCTTCAGCTGCTGCACGGTACTCCATGGCTACCACGCCTGCGGCAATCATGTCAGCTGCGCGCGCACCTATTATGTGAGCGCCCAAAATTTCGTCAGTATTTTTATCGGCCAATATTTTCACCAATCCATCCAAATCCATTGAAGCTCTCGCACGACCTAACGCTCTGTATGGAAAACTACCGACTTTATATGCACGACCTTGTTCTTTCAATTGCTCTTCGGTATAGCCAACACTGGCTACTTCCGGCCAAGTATACACCACGCCCGGTATCAACAAATAATTAATGTGCGGCTTTTGGCCCGCTAATCTTTCGGCCACGTAAACTCCTTCCTCCTCCGCCTTGTGAGCAAGCATTGCCCCACGAACCACATCGCCAATGGCATAGATACTTTCAACCTTGGTTTTTAAGTGATCGTCAACCACAATTTTTCCACGGTCTAATTCAATACCTACTTTCTCCAACCCTAGTCCATCCGTAAAGGGTTTACGGCCAACACTCACCAAACAATAATCGCCAGTTAACTCAATGGCAGCCCCACCATTTTTTGGTTCGGCTTTTAAAATCACTTCGTTGCCTTTGTTTTCAACGGCCGTTACTTTGTGACCGAGGTAAAAATCCATTCCCAATTTTTTGGTTGCCTTTTGTAGCTCTTTGCCCATTGTGCCATCCATGGTGGGAATTAGGCTATCTAAAAATTCCACCACTGAAACTTTTGAACCGATGCGCGCATAAACAGAACCAAGTTCCATACCAATCACACCTCCGCCCACAACTATCAAATGCTTGGGTATTTCTTGAAGTTCCAACGCTTCCGTGCTCGAGATAATTCTTTTTTTGTCGAAAGGCGCAAACGGAAGGGGTGTTGGTTTTGAGCCTGTCGCAATAATGATATTATCGGCAGTAATGTTGGTTGTTTTACCGTCCGCGGCTGTCACGCTCACCGTGTTCTTATCTACAAATGATCCAACGCCTGTGTGTATATCTATTTTGTTCTTCTTCATCAGGAACGCCACGCCATCTACGTTAGCTTTCACCACGCCTGCCTTGCGCGCAATCATTTGTTTGAGGTTAGCCTTCGGCTCCGAAATATCAATGCCATGCTCTTTAAAGGTGTGCGCTGCATTATGGAAATGCTCCGATGAATCGAGCAACGCTTTGGAAGGGATGCATCCTACGTTGAGGCAGGTGCCGCCCAGCGTAGTGTACTTCTCAACAATGGCAGTTTTCATACCAAGTTGTGCGCAACGAATAGCCGCTACATAACCTCCAGGCCCGGAACCAATGACGATGACGTTGTATTGCATGACTTTAAAATTCAGAATTTAATACTCACGATTATACTCCCAAAATCAACCTTCCGGGATCTTCCAACATTTCCTTCACGCGCACTAAAAAGCTTACCGACTCGCGACCGTCTATAATGCGGTGATCGTAAGAGAGAGCTAAGTACATGATGGGCCTTACTACCACCTCGCCTTTGATGGCGATGGGTCGCTCAACAATGTTGTGCATTCCCAAAATAGCGGATTGGGGCGCATTGATAATGGGTGTAGATAGCATCGAACCAAAAACACCTCCATTGGTAATTGTAAATGTTCCCCCCGTCATTTCTTCAATGGAAAGTTTGCCGTCACGCGCCTTTCCAGCCAAGCGCACAATCTCGCTTTCAATTTGATTCATGCTTAAAGATTCCGCGTTGCGAATCACTGGCACCACCAATCCGCGTGGAGTAGAAACAGCAACGGATACATCGCAATAATCGTGGTAAACAATTTCATCTTTATCTATGGATGCATTTACGGCAGGGAACTCCTTTAAGGCAGTGCATACTGCTCTAGTAAAGAATGACATGAAACCCAAACCTACACCATACTTCTCTTTGAATTGTTCTTTGTATTTAGCGCGCAAATCCATCACAGGCTTCATGTCCACCTCGTTAAAGGTAGTGAGCATGGCTGTTTCATTTTTCACCGCTACCAAACGCTTGGCGATAGTTTTGCGCAACGATGTCATTTTTTCGCGTCTCTCGTTTCGACTTCCGCCAGAAGAAATAATGGGGGCGGAAAGCGTGGGGACTGCTTTGGATTCCGTTGCTGCGGGTTGCGCTTTCAAGGCATCTTCCTTTGTGATGCGCCCGCCCACACCTGTTCCGCTCACTTGAGTGGTAGCAATTCCTTTCTCTTCCAAGATTTTTGCAGCAGATGGCGATGGCGTACCCGTAGCATAGGTTGCAGTGGTGGTAGCAGTATTGCTGGCAACTGGCGAAGGTTGCGATGTTTTTTGCTCTGTAACCGATGGGCCTCCATCAGTCACTTCAATTTTGCAAATCAATCCACCAATGGGCAATGTTGTTTTCTCCGTTGCCACAACATGCAAAATACCGTTTGCTTCTGCGGGCAACTCAAACGTAGCCTTGTCAGATTCTACCTCGGCAATCACTTCATCTAACTTCACGAAGTCGCCTTCTTTTTTAAGCCAAGTGGATATGGTTACTTCCGTAATGGATTCACCTACGGCAGGCACTTTCATTTCTTTGATTTCACCTGTTGTTTTCATAGATTGAGAAGAGGTTGTAGTTGATTTTGATTTTTGTTCAGGCGATTGATTGGTTGTACTGCTAGTTGCATCTGCAATCTCGCAGATGAGAGTGCCAATGGGAACCACATCGCCTTTTTGCTTAACGATTTTTAGCACTCCAGCTTGTGGGGCAGTCAATTCGAAAGTGGCCTTGTCAGATTCCAACTCAGCAATCACTTCGTCCATCTTTACGACATCGCCATTTTTTTTCAACCAATTGGCAATGGTAACTTCCGTAATGGACTCACCTACCGCGGGTACTTTAACTTGTTGCGACATAATTCTCTAAACTAATTATCAAATTTCTAGCGCTTGGGAAACTATTTTTTGTTGCTCGGCATCGTGCACTTTCTTGAAACCAGTAGCAGGCGAAGCACTTGCTTTGCGC
>JBJTHA010000239.1:0-2599 GCA_046094265.1 Cytophagales bacterium | reverse complement strand
TGAGATGTTTCACTCATTCTTCTACCCTGCCGTAGTCTATCCTGTAAACGAAAAAATGAATTTGTACCACGAAGAACAATTTGGCCCCGTGGTGCCGATTGTGCCGTTCAGCGATGAAAAAGAAGCCATTGATTATGTGGTGAACTCTAACTTCGGACAGCAGGTAAGCATCTTCGGCAACGACTCTAAAAAACTAGCGATGCTGATGGATGCGTTTGTGAATCAGGTTGGGCGCATTAACGTAAATACCCAAAGCCAGCGCGGGCCGGACACGTTTCCCTTCAACGGCAGAAAAGACTCAGCCGAAGGAACGCTATCCGTGGCTGATGCCTTGCGCGTGTTCTCGATGCGCACCATTGTGGCCGCGAAGAGCACCGATGCCAACAAACAAATCATCTCGCAAATCATCAAAAACCGCGAGTCTGCGTTTTTGAGTACGGATTATATTTTTTAGAGCAACGTCATTGAGCTAAACGTAGGGGTAGGTGTCCTACACCTAATAGCCGCGCATAAGAGGTGTAGGGCACCTTGTCATTAATTTCGCAAATCATCAAAATTCGCGAATCAGCATTTTTGAGTACAGATTATATTTTTTAGCAGGGAAAAACCCTTCTTGTTCTGCTTTGATTTTCGTATCTTGCTTTATGGATTTTCCGAAGCTCGAAAGCAAAATATTTTGGGACACCGATTTTAGTCAACTTGATTTTGCCAAACATGCTGATGCCATCATCGTAAGGGTGTTAGAGCGAGGAACTCTTTCTGATTGGAATGAAATCAAGCGTTTTTACGGCCATGAAAAAATAAAGCATGCGGCTCTCAACGCTCGGAATCTTTCTAAAAAAACATTGCATTTCGTCTCTGCTATCTACCATATTCCCTTATCCGAATTTCGATGCTACAATTCCAATCTGTTCCCAGAGCTACATTGGATGTATTGAGAATTCTCTCCCAGAAAGAATTCTTGAAAGACTTTAGGCTGGTGGGCGGCACTGCGCTTGCGTTGTATTGGGGGCATCGCATTTCGGTTGACTTAGATTTTTTTACCGACCAAAATATCAATCTTAACTTATTGGAATCGAACCTTAACAGCCTCGATGATTCCTTCATGGAAAGTAAAAATCCGATTGGCAGAAACTATTCTATCCAAAATGTAAAATGCGATTTTCTAAATTATCCCTACTCATTTCAATTACCTATTAACTTGGTAGAAGGCATTCAACTTGCGCAGTTGGATGACGTAGTTAGTTTGAAACTGGGTGCGCTTGCCAACCGAGGTGCAAAAAAGGATATTTACGACTTGTATTACATCCTACAGTTTTATTCCGTTGCGAAGTTGGTGGATCTGTACAAACAGAAATATAACGTTGTAGATGCCTTCCCACTTTTAAAAAGCCTGACTTACTTTGGCGATGCCGAGGAGCAACTACCACCGTTGCTTACAAAAGATAAAAAATTGAAGTGGCCAAAGATTAAGGAATCCATTGTGAAAAAAGTGGATGAGTATGTTAAGTAGGAATTGGCATTTTTGAGTACGGATTATATTTTTTAATGTCGAGCGAGCCAAGAGCGTTCGCACAACTTTTGTTTTGTACTTAAATTTTTTTCGTAGTCATGTAATCTTTTTGAGTCTCGGTCGTCATAAAGTATAGGATGGATTCAAGCGAATTTGGTGTTAAGGTTTTGCCTTTGCAGATAAGTATGTACAGACTCGCCATGTCCGTTCTAAAAAATCGAGAAGAGGCCGAAGATGTTGTGCAAGAAATTTTCTATCGTTTATGGAAAATAAGGAGTTCATTGATAGAATTACAAAACTTGAAAGCTTACGCACTTAAAATCACTAAAAACTTATGCCTTGACCGGATAAAGCTTCGAAAGCAAGTTACTGGAGAGATTGAAAAGATGCACTTACGCAGTAGTCAGCAAACACCTCATCAAAAATTGGAAACTTCCAATTTACTGGAAATAATACAAAGTATTATTGCAACTCTACCTGAACAACAACAGCTAATTGTCCATCTTCGCAGTGTTGAAGGACTATCTATGGAAGAGATTTCCGAAGTTACAGAAATGAGTATCAACAGCATCAGGGTATCGCTTTCAAGAGCCAGAAAAAGTATAAATGAAATTTATCAACTCCGATTTAATCATGGATAAAGAAAGGTTTCAAATATTATTAGAAAAATATTACCAAGGCGAAAGCACGTTGGAAGAGGATAAGTCTATAGAAGAATATCTAACATCAGATGCAAGTAGTGATAACGCCTCTGAAAAAGCACAATTCAGATTCTATCAGGAACAAGCCAAACTAGTTCCGGGATCCGACATTAAGATTAGGCTAGAAAAGCCCCAATCAAATATCGTTGCTCTTTTTACGCCCTTCCGGATAGCAGCAGCATTAGTAATAGTGACGTCAATGAGTTACTATTGGTTTGTTAGCAGTTCAAATTCGTTTATCGAAGAAATAACTAACAAGACCGAAACACGCGCAATCACGTTGATGGATGGCACAAAAATATGGTTAGGGCGCGGCAGCAGAGTTAGATTCCGGAAGAAGTTTAACTCAGTAAATCGCGAATTATTCTTGGAGGGCGAGGCTTAC
>JBJTHA010000238.1:0-8002 GCA_046094265.1 Cytophagales bacterium | reverse complement strand
GGCTGGGTAATTTTGGTTTGCATGCTATACGGTTCTCTCATCACAATCATGATAAGAGGCGGTGGAACAGTAGCATTTGGTCATTTTCTACTGAAGTATGTCAAGAGCCGCAAAGGTGCTTTGTTGGCCACGTGGGTATTGGGCATTCTCATTTTTGTGGATGATTATTTTCATTCGTTGGCAGTGGGCGCAGCCATGAAAAAGATAACCGACAAATATTTGATCTCGCGCGAGTTGTTGGCTTACATCGTTCATGCCACATCTGCCCCGCTGTGCATTTTGTTGCCCGTTACTACATGGTCTATCTTCATCAGCGGCATACTAGAAAAAAACCAAATAGTGCCCACGGGGCAAGGCATGTACGGTTACATGAAAGCGATGCCTTATATGATCTCCGGTTTTGTGGGAATAGCTTTAGTGCTGTTAGTGGTGTTAGGCATTTTTCCAATTCTTGGTAAAATGAAGTTGGCCGAGAAGCGTGCGCAAGGCGGTGTAACAATACCGCCCGAACCGAGCCAAGTAATAGACGATAGTGAAAAGGAATTGGAGACTTCTAAAAAAACAAAACTGAGCTATTTTGTTTTACCCCTTGCAGTATTGTTGGGTGCTACTGTGTATTTTGATTTTGATGCATTGAAAGGAGCAATGATTGCCAATTTTTTCACGTTCTTTTATTTTTTGGCAGATCGTGCATTGTCGTTGCGCCAACTTTCCGATGCGGTTTTAAAAGGGTTCACCACCATTTTATTTCCAATCATATTGGTAATATTAGCATTTGCTATGAAACTGGTAAATGATGATTTGCACTTGGTTTCGTATGTTGTCTCGCATGTGCAGCCCTATATGAGCCGCGAACTTTTTCCGGCCATTGCCTTTTTTACATTGGCCTCCATTGCTTTTCTTACCAGCACCTCGTGGGACTTATATGTCATTGCCATCCCGTTGATGGTGCCGTTGGCGCAAAGCCTTCAAGTGGATGTTTTTTTAGCTGTAAGTGTGGTCACTTGTGCGGGCTCGTTCGGGTCAGGAACTGGTTTCTTTAGCGACTCCACTGTTCTTTGTGCCACCTCTACTGAATGCCCACCCATGGTGCATGCACTTACACAGTTGCCCTACGCCATGATTGTACTGATTGTGTCAACCATTGGTTTTGCTATTGTGGGCACCATTATGGCATAACGATTTTGTCAAGTGCTTGCGCTACGTCTTTGAGCACGTCACTCATATGTTCCAGACCTGCTGAGATGCGTATTAAGCCAGGTGTAATGCCAACGGCCAGCCGCTCAGCATCAGTTAACTTAGAGTGTGTAGTAGAAGCAGGGTGAGTAGCAATTGTGCGGGTATCGCCCAAATTAGCCGAGTGCGAAATCATCTTCAAAGAATTCAAAAAAATTCTTCCTGCATCTATGCCCCCATTTACCTCAAATGAAACTATGCCTCCGCCAAAGCGCATTTGTTTATTGGCAGTGGCATGCTGTGGGTGAGATTTCAAGAAGGGGTATTTTACATATTTCACTTTCGGATGTTTCTCTAAGAACTGAGCCATCACTAGCGCATTCTCACAATGTTTTTCCATTCGTATGGCCAATGTTTCTAAACTTTTTGACAGCACCCACGCATTGAATGGCGACATGGAAGGACCCGTGTGCCGAGCGAAAAACCGAATGTCTTTTATCAGTTCTTTGCTGCCTACTATCGCACCGCCAATTACCCTTCCTTGCCCATCTATAAATTTAGTAGCTGAATGCGTAACAATATGTGCACCCCACGTGATAGGATTTTGCAGAGAAGGCGTGGCAAAACAATTATCAACATTCAAAATCAAATTGTGCTTGTTTGCAAAAGCACCCAACCATTCCAAGTCGATAACATCCAGCGCAGGGTTGGAAGGTGTTTCTACAAAAATCATTCGCGTGTTAGGCTTCAAGCTACCCTCCCAAGATGTTGTATCGGCAATGTCCACGTAAGTGTGTGAGATGCCAAACTTGGGGAAAAGTACATTAAGAATTTGGTGGGTAGAACCAAACACAGAACGTGACGCCAACACGTGGTCACCGGATTTCAACAATGCCGCCATGCTGCAATACATGGCCGCCATGCCAGAGGCAGTTGCGATGCCGTCTTCAGCGCCTTCTAACAAGCACAGTTTTTCTATGAACTCCGTATTGTTGGGGTTGGAAAAACGGGTATAGATGTTGCCAGGCATTTCATCGGCAAACAAGGCACGCGCCTGCTCGGCATCTTCAAATACAAAACTCGATGTCAAATAAAGCGGTACGGAATGCTCCCGAAAATCCGTACGGTTGGTTTGCGTGCGGATTGCATCCGTTTCAAAATTTCTTGTTTCTTCCATCAGTTCAGTATAATGGTTATTCTATTCCGGTATTACCTCAACGGTGTAGGTTATCGTAGCAGATTTTTCAAGCGTTTTTGCTACTGAGCAATACTTACCCACCGATAGTGCTACCGCCTTCTCAGCCTTGTCGCGATCAATATTTCCGTAGAGCCTAAAGTGTGCATTTACTTCCGTATACAAAGCAGGCACTTTGTCTTTTTCGCGTTCGCCAGTTATGGTGATCTTTATGTCCATTAACGGCTCTCGTTGCTTGCGCAAGATGGTGACCACATCCACCGCGCTACAACCGCCCATGGCAGCCAACAAAACTTGCATGGGGCGCATACCGCCATCGCGCCCGCCATCTGCGGGCGAACCATCCATTACAATTTTATTGCCAAGGTCATTTACAGCTTCCATGCAAAAATTATCATCCACCCGCGACAATTCGATTTTTGTTTTCATGCTACGCTCGCTTTTTGTGTGATCAAACTACCCACAATCATGGCAACAAAGCTAACTATTGTTGCTGGTAAAAGACTCGGCCATTCGCTGCCAATGTATTCGACAAACGCCCACGTGGCTGTGCCCAACACCATGGCGGAAACCGCACCTATGCTATTGGCCTTCTTCCAATACAAACCTAATGTAAGTGGTGCAAAAAGTGACACGAGACTCAACACCGATGATTGCCCGACTAGTTCATAAATGTTAGACTGCATACAAGCCATGGCCGTGGCAATGATGCTGAATACCACTACGCAAACTCGTGTTATGCTTAGCAATTGCTTGTCGTTCAATCGCTGGCTGGCAAGCGGTTTGATGAGGTTTTCGGAAAAAATGGCTGCGGGCGCTAGTATAGCAGAACTGGTCGTGCTCATAATAGCCGAAAGGAGCGAACCAAAAAACAATACCTGCACAGGCAGCGAGGCATGCATCAACACCATATTGGGCAACGCCAACTGTGTATCACCCACTGCCAAATGAGGGTACAAATGCTTGGCGCAAAGGCTAATAAATAGCGGCAGAATGGCAATGGTAAGGTACATGCCCGCTGCAATGAAGCACGAGCGAACGGCAATTTTTTCTGATCCCGAGGACATTACTCGTTGAAAAACATCTTGCGATGGAATAGACCCTAGACCCAATACGAACCATGCAGATAGCCACAACAAAATGTCGCGGCCTTCAAATTTTGGCAGAAACCGAAAGGTGTCTGGGTGTACCTCTGCCAACACATTATGTACTCCCCCTGCACGAGATGCTAACAAAAACGCCACCACCAATAAACCCAAGATGATGATAATGCTCTGAACAAAATCGGTTATCGAAATGGCCCACATGCCTCCAACATAAGTATAGAATGTAACCACTAAGGCGGAGGCAACCACACCCTGCCACACGGCCAAACCGGTAACTACGTTGATGATTAATCCCATCGCAACCAATTGCGCTGCTATGTATCCAGCATAGGGTGGTGCCAAAAAAATACTGGTGATAAGTTCTGTCTTTTTCCCGAAGCGTACTTCGAAAAAATCACCTAGCGTCAGTAAATTCATGCGGTAAAGTTTGCGCGTAAAGAACAAACCAAACAGCAGCAAGCAGAGTGCCGCCCCAAATGGATCTTCAATAACGGAGTAGAGTCCTCCCTTTAGAAACTCAGACGAAGCACCAAAAACAGTTTCGCTGCCAAACCACGTGGCGAACAATGCTGATGAGCTAAGAATAATAGGAAGGCTTCTACCCGCTAGCAGAAAATCACCAGAGGTTTTTACCTTACGCGATGCCCAATAACCAATAAACATGGTAATCAGTAGATAGCCAAGTATAAACGCGAGGAGCAACGCTAGTTTAAATAAGCACCAAAACTAAAAAAAATGTAATCAAGACGGGGCATCGCCTACCTTTATTTCTGCTTCTTTAGTTGAAAGGCACGTGTCACGTTGAAGCCCAGATGAATGTCGCCATTGAAGAAATCGCCCGTTGATTCCGTTAAGAACGCACGCTCAGTTGTGGTCTGCGAGTTTGCCACGATCAATTGAAATACATGGCCACCGGTTTCAATGTCTACTCCAAAACCAATTGAATTTTTGTATTTGCTACTCGCTTTTTCGTTCAAGCGGTAGTAATATTCAGAAGTGAGGGCAACGCTTCGACTGATTTTGAAACGACCACCGATACCAAGCACCACCTGATCATTCGACTCAGTTGATTTATCAACCGCATTCTTATGCACAAATGACGGCATTAGTTGAAGCGACAGCCGATCAAACTTTCTGGCAATAAGCAACTGTGTTACATAGGCAGTGCGGTCGTTCAACGAACTGGCGTCTCCAGGCCCGGCAGCACGCATTGCTACATAACCAAAACCAGCGACCGTTACCGGCATTGCCCTATCCACAGTTTGTTGCAAAATCTTGTAGCGCGCGTAAAAATCCATCGTCTTGTCAAGGGAATTCCGGCCAAAGCCTACACCTAACCGATCGGTCAGGCCATATTCCAATCCCAAACGAACATGCGCAATGTCAAGGCCGTATAGGTTATAGGATCCTAAACTCATGGCTCCGAAGCGATGGGAAAAAATAAATTCCAATTCACCTTTACCCCGTGTTTCAACTGTTTGCCCATTTACCAGCCTGGACCCTTTAAATGTCGAAGTCACCAAATCTTTTGAATGACCACTCGATTTGCCTAACTCCTTTAATAAATCTTCTTGTGCACCACTTGCAAATGCAGCACACATTAATGCCAAAAACAGAACGGGTTGCTTCATGGTTGGTAATTGAATTCAACAGTTACTTCTACTTCTTCTGCTATCTTTTGCCAGAGTAGTTTTGGGATTTTAATTTTATGATCTTGTAATTTTACGTTAAAGATGGAGTTTGCAATTATTTTGCCTCCCCCCCATTCCAAAGTCCCCGGAATTTCCACTTCGCGTTCCACTCCGTGAATAGTAAGCCTGCCTTTTGCTATCACTTTTTGTTCCCCTGATTGACCAACATCGTATCCAGAAATACTCCCTGCAAAAGTAGCTTTTGGAAACTTATCGGAATCCATGTATTTCTCATTGAAATGTTGCTTCATCAAGCTCTTGTCAAACTGAAATTCCTTAATTGGAATCGAGAAAACAATTTCCCCAGTACCAATATTAAAGATACTAATGGATTTTTCGTTCACCGCCTTTATGTCTTCAATGGCAGCATTAGAAAAAAAGATCACTTTAGATCGGTTGGAAGTCACCTTCTGCGCGTGGCATTCTAATGAGCAAAAAACCAGAACTATTAAGTAATTTTTCATGAAACTCAATTATTTGGTGCGCCATCATCTACCCAGCAGGCAATCAAATCGATTTGTGCCTGTGTGAGAGATTGACTCGGTGGCATCGTGCGTGCGACTGTCCTAGCCTTAATTCGAGCAGCATTGCTAATCATGTTTGAGTTAGTGGTCAAATTGGGGCTTTGGTTACCACCGTGGCAATTGGCCTGCCCACAATTGCTATCAATAATAGGCTTGATCTGAGTTGACAATTTAACTCCAGTATTGGATGCAATTTGAAAAGAAAAAGTCTTGACACAATCCAATGCATCTTTGATGCTGGCGGAGTAGCTACCGGGCTTCAGGTTTGAAAAAACATTATCACTCCCGAAACCACCGGTGCCAAAAAGGTAGCTATAAGGTGGATTTCCTCCAATGCCATTCATGGTGATTGAGCCATTTGGTGATGAGCACTGGCTATTTGGAATTAAGACAACGGCAGCATCTAGGGTTGAGTTGGTGGCAGCGATTTTCACATCAATTGACCGCGTGCAGTTATTTGCATCTTGCACGGTTACAGAATACGATCCTGCATCTAGGTTGCTAAATTCAGAACTGGTTTGGTAGGCACCACCAGCCAAACTGTAGTTATAAGGAGGTTGTCCGTTTAAACCTGAAACCATCAATCTGCCGTCTGCAGCCTTACATCCGGAAGTGCCTGACTTTGAAACCAAAAAAATATCCAAATCCGAAGTGTTGCAATCAGATTTCTTATTAATCCCGTTATTGGTGCAAGAACATGCTACTGCAATCAATAGATAAATCAAAAAAGTTGCACGTTTCATGTACTTGTTAGAACTCGAAATTAGCTTTTATTTTCAGAAACTGAAATACCTGATGGCACACTCTCGCATGACAGATAGGCCTAAAAAAATCCACCAAGGCCCCTGACCCTTAGGGAATAATAACGCATAAACCGCATAATTTATAAAACATTGACCTAATTAGTGGAATATTTTTGCAAGTTAAATTTAAAACCGATTAGGCGACTTAGTTGAGTCTAATGTACTCGAATCAGGGCTTAAATATTGCTTTTTCAGGCGCTCTTTGAGTTGTGATTTTGAGCCTGGAAATGTGGTGCGTGAACTCACATCATAACTGAAATAAGACACCCCTATCAGGAAGAGGAACCCAATGCCTAGGAAAATCTTTTTTGAACGAGACATAGAAATTGCTTATGGTCAAACCGTGTATTCGTACATCGAAATCCTGCATTACAGCAAAATAATCTGACATAAAGGGAACAACGTCAAACAGGAAGCAAGTTAGCCAAACTGTTTTTAAGGCTCATCCTGTAAACTCAGCCACAAAAAAGGGGTCTCAAATTGGAGAACCCCTTTTTCTGACTGAACTATCTTTTACTTGAGCTGCTTCACCACTGCCTCAAATGCTGTGGGGTGGTTCATCGCCAAGTCGGCAAGCACTTTACGGTTAAGGTCGATATTGGCTTTTTTCATTTTGCCTATGAATTCGGAATACGACATTCCGTGCAAACGAGCACCTGCATTGATACGTGCAATCCACAATGCGCGGAAGTCCCTCTTCTTCGCTTTGCGGTCACGATACGCGTAGACCAACCCTTTTTCGATGGCGTTTTTCGCCACTGTCCAAACGTTTTTCTTACGGCCAAAGTACCCTTTGGCCAACTCCATAAATCTTTTGCGCCTTGCGCGGGATGCAACACTGTTTACTGAACGTGGCATAACTTTTAATTTTTGACTGTTGGCGCTCTCAATCTTTCAGAGAATCTTAGATGCCAAAAATCGGGTTAAACATATAAATCAAAACCATCAGGCTTTCAGACCTGAAGTATCTTTAATTTCTTTATAACAAGTAGGGAAGCATGGGCTTGATGTTCGATTCATCGCGCTTGTTCACGATGGCTTTCTTGGTCAGCCTTCTCTTTTGCTTCGTGGTTTTTTTGGTAAGAATGTGGTTTTTGAAAGCTCTCTTACGCTTAATTTTTCCGGTGCCCGTTACTTTAAAACGCTTCTTCGCACCTGACTTGGTTTTTACTTTTGGCATTGTATCTACTCTTTTAAAAAAATCCTTCTTCGTTCTATTTTCCAGTCTTTCCTTTTGGAGCTACCAACAAATACATCCTCTTTCCTTCCAACTTGGGCATTGCCTCAACCTTGCCCAATTCTTCAAGTGATGTCGCAAACTTCAACAACAAAATCTCTCCACGCTCTTTGTACACGATTGAACGCCCAGCAAAATGCACGTAAGCCTTTACCTTGGCGCCTTCTTTCAAAAAGTTCTCTGCATGTTTTACTTTAAAGTTGAAATCGTGATCGTCCGTATTAGGACCGAAACGAATTTCCTTTACAACAGTCTTTTGCGCATGCGCTT
>JBJTHA010000237.1:0-5143 GCA_046094265.1 Cytophagales bacterium | reverse complement strand
ACTTACATGCATGGCATTCGCACAAAACTGTTTCCACCAACACAAGTGTTCTCAAGACAATTTACAAATCGGTGGTTCCTATATCTTTTCGTAATGCTGTTTACACATGGAGAAGCAAATTTACAAACCAACGTTATGTTTCGGAATTGGGGAACGTAAACCCAGCATTCTTTAAAAAAGTGGAAGAAGACAATGCAAACTCTTGATACGAGCACATACAATGATTGGCATCGACAATATGAATGGGAGGATGATACCCAATCTATCTGGCATTTGTTTGTTAAAAATAACTTGTCGAACCGAGATGTGGAAGGTAAAGTGTTGTTGGAAATAGCGTGTGGACGTGGAGGTCTGTCAAACTGGATTGCTAAACTAAAACCACCTTGCCAGCGGTTGTACGCCTGCGATTTCTCAGCCGTTGCGGTAAAAATTGCTCAATCTCGTTTTGGAAGTCATGTCAATCCAATTGATTGGAGTCAGCAAGACATTCAAGCACTACAATTCAGGGACAATTATTTTGATACAATTATTTCGTGCGAAACAATTGAGCATGTACCCGATCCAGCTAGGGCAGTAAACGAACTTTATCGCGTACTAAAGAAAGGTGGTCGTGTGTATCTAACATGCCCAAACTATTTTAATTTCTTTGGGTTGTATTGCATTTATCGGAAGCTGATTGGAAAGCCATATACCGAGGGGCAACCTTATGTAAATTACCTTTTGCTGCCACGCTTGTTGCATTGGGCAAAGACTTCTGGTTTCACTATAAAAATGTACTACACAACTGATTTGATATTGCCGCTGAGGGCGCATTTTCATTTCTTTGAAAATCGAATACCTCGTGTAATTCGTTGGCTTGGTTTTAGAACTTTTTTTATCCTTGAAAAGTAAGCCTTGAGCCTAACGTCTGAAGAAATTAAGAATCGCACCGTACGAGGTGTAAAATGGAACTTGATTGAGCAAGTAGGGGTGTATTCGATTAACTTGGTAGGTACAGTCATACTTAGTAGGCTACTAATGCCAGATCAATATGGATTGTTTGGTATGTTAATCGTGCTGGCAAACTTTGCTACCCTAGTTATTGGTATGGGGTTGGGGTACTCCGTTATCCAAAATCAGAACCTGAACGAAAAGGATTTCTCAGCTTTTTTTTGGCTGAATGTATTTTTGGGGACGGCCGTTGCCTTGTTATTTTTTCTTGGTGCCCCGGTAATTGCAACATTTTATCACCAAAATGAACTCATTACCATTACTCGATGGTTTTGTGTGGTATTCATTATTCAAGGGGTGGGGTCGGTTCCGCAAGGCATATTAATCAAAACGGTTGATTTCAAACACTTTGCGATATCGCAAATAACAGCAGCTTTTTTCTCTTATGGTGTGGCAGTGGCAATGGCTTTTAGCAATTTTGGTGTAGGGTCGTTGGTGGCACAATCAATTTTTTTTCATGTCATAAGCGTCTCGTGTAATTTACATTTTTCAAAGTGGCGGCCATCGTTCTTTTTTGCTTTCGATTCAATTAAGAAAATCAGAAAATTTTCATTGAATTTTTTATCCAGTCAAATCATTGATTTTGCCGCTACTAATCTAGATGCAGCATTAATCGGTAAGTTCTTCGGCAAACGCGATGCTGGTTTTTTAGGCAGGGCAACTGCACTCGCCATATTGCCAGTGAGTTCTTTTGGGTTAGTCCTTAACCGAACCTGGTTTACTATGTTCTCATCACTACAGAAGGAAAAGCAGAAATTACAATACCGGTACGTGCAAGCCATTAAGATATTGATGCTTACAATGATTCCAATTCTTGTTTTAATTGGATTTTTATCTGAAGATGTGGTTTTGCTTTTGTTTGGCTCACGTTGGACGCCTATCGCTCACTATGTCTCTATCTTAAGCATCTTTGCGATAGTAAGTTGTTTTAATCTGTTTCAAGATAGCTTTCTGGTGTCTCAAGGTAGAGCGGATTTACTGCTGAAAATGAACCTCATCGAAAAATCGATTTTAATAGTGGCTTTGTTGTCGTTGCTTCGCTTTGGGATTTCAGGAGTGATTTGGGCAAAGGTAATAGTTACGGCCGCCATGTTAGTTCCTCGCTTGCTAGCGGTTAACAACGCTATTGATTTAAAAATAACAACCTGGCTAACCCATACTTTTAAACTAATCATCGCTTTAATGGTGTTTATAGTATTAACTTGGAGTTTGAGAACACTTTTTGCGGATTATTTTTTTATTAGTAGAATGGTTTCAGTTTCGATATTAAGCATTGCAGGCTATTATGTTTTTCTTATGATGTTCAATGAACAGGTACTGAGAGATATTCAGCAACATATTTGGCTACAGTTGCGACAGATGATTTTGAAAGTGAGAAATTTATAGTTTGGTTGTGCGCATCTTGTTTTACACACCACTCAACACCAAGTGTCTTGACATTGAGAGCCAAGCAAATGAATTTTTTAAAGCGGGGCATCAAATTTTTCTACTTACGCAAAGCGAACTGGGAGTTTTACATCAGCGTTTTAGCGCTTATGGATATACTGTAAATGCTCATTTATTTTCTACTCAGTATACGAAGTGGCTGATCGTGCGAAGGTGGATTGATCTGATAGGCTATTGTTGGACGCATCGCATTGATGTGCTTTATGCTCATTTAGAGCCTGCCAATTTTATTGCTGTGTTGGCACAATATTTCATTAGAGGCCGGGTAATAATTTGTAGACACCATGTTGATGAAGCAAAGTTATATGGCTTCGATCAAGATTTATCTTATCGATTAACTTATCGGCTTGCAAAGGAAATAGTAGTGGTTTCAGCAAGGGCAAAAAACTATATGGCGCAAGAAGAAAATGTGCCAGCTAATCGCATTCATCAAGTTAAATTAGCCTACGATTTCGGACTTTATCCGCCACCAAATAATGTGAGTATTCAAGACATTCGCAAAAAGTGCTTTGCGCAAGTTGTATTGTTAACCATTTGCCGATTAACACACTACAAGCGGCCACAACTTTCAATAGCGGTAGTTGCTAGATTACGCGTATTAGGAATAGATGCAAAACTGATCGTGCTCGGGCGAGGGGAATTGACGCAAGATCTGTTAAAACAGGTAACGGAAAGAAAACTAGAAGACTATGTTATGTTACCAGGCTATGTAAATAATGTTCAAGACTATCTGACAATTGCCGATTTTTTGGTACATCCGTCACTGTTGGAATCGAGTTGCATCAGTGTAAAAGAAGCTGGCTTGGCGCAACTACCTGTTGTAGTATGCAAAGGCATCGGAGATTTTGATGACGTAATTGAAAGCGGCATCAATGGATTTATAGTTGATCCGGATAACTTTGTGGACGAAACTGTTTCAATTATTCTCAAGCATTATCAAGAAAAAAACAGGCTAAAAGAAATTGGTGGCAACCTTTACAACACTGTGTTACATCAGTTCGATATAAAAAATACAGCTCCTTACTACGAAATAAATTTTCATCGGAGAAAGTGAATTACGTAAAAAGAATCGGTCTATTTTTGAAGAAATTGGCGAGATTACCGTGGCCAATTCAAAACCTAATTTTGAGCTATTTTCTCAAAAAATTAATTCGTGCCCATGTAATCGAACATGAAATTATTTGGACCTCCTTTTTTTATTTCACGATTGAAAGAGACATAAAGGTAACAGAACGAGTATCGGATTTTTGGGTTGAGTGTATAGACGACCGACAGCAAATCGCGGTAGCGTTAAGAAAGGGAAAAAGCTCAGACATTTTTGTTTTTTTTCAAGTGTTCATTCGTAGAGAATATCAAGTGTTGCTTGACTTCTTGGAGGCTGAGAAAATAATTCCGAACATCATCATTGATGCAGGAGCCAACGTAGGTTTTTTTTCCTTACTGCTGGCAAATGAATTTAGTCGTGCAAAAATTGTATCTATTGAACCAGAGGCAGGTAATGTGGCACAACTTTTAACAAACGTTGGCGAACGGCTACAACATCGGATAAAAGTTATAGAAGGTGCGTTATGGACAAGCCGCACGAGAGTATCGATACAAACGAACGATTCTCAGGAGTGGGGATTTTCAATTGCCCCAGGTGTTACACCTCGGACGGTAGAAGCGTATACACTAGCAGACATTTTTGATGCGGTATCTGCTCAACAAATTGATTTATTAAAGCTTGACATTGAAGGAACCGAGGGCGCTCTGTTTTCAGATGTAAAATTTCAAAATCTGCTGGGTAACGTAAAGGTAATCTCGATGGAAATTCACGATCATCTGGTTGATAGAGATGAAATTCACAGAGTATTACACGCCAACTTTTTTAATTTTTTTGAAAAAGGCGAACTTACTGTTGCTTGGAATTATAAGCTTCTATGAGACAGCCCTTGGTTTCCGTTTTAATGCCAATTTACAATACAGGCCATTACTTGAAAGAATCGCTAATGAGTATTATAAACCAAACGTATACAAACCTTGAAATAATTATTGTAAACGATGGCTGCACAGACAATTCCATGGATATTGTTCAATCATTTTCTGATAAAAGAATAATTACCTTAACAAATACCAGAAATTTAGGATTGGCTGCTAGTCTTAATAAAGCCATTACAGCAGCCCAAGGTGAGTATTTAGCTCGTATGGATGCCGATGATGTTGCCCTCCCTACAAGGCTGGAGAAGCAAGTATCTTTTTTTGAAAAGCACCCAGAAGTAGACGTGCTGGGAACGGCCATGCAATGCATTGGTCACAGTTCATTTGTTAGTATCTTCCCGGAGACTCACGCAGGCTGTGAGGTTTTACTTTTGTTCAATGTTTGTATTGCGCACCCAACTGCGATGTTTCGCAAAGAAGTATTTGCTAGCGATTGCAACCACTATCGACAAGAATTAAGGCACTACAGCGAGGATTTTGATTTATGGTGCCGTTTGATTAAACAGTTTAAATTTCACAACTTACCAGAAGTTCTTTTGTTCTATCGCACCTACCAACCTACAGATAAAAAACTCGCGATGGAATTAGGACGACAAATTTCAGTCAGCATTACCAAACAGTACTTTACCGAAAAACTAGGGAATATTAGCGAACAAGATTTTGCCACGCATCTGCTGGCAACTCAAATGAGTCGGCTCTCTAGCACTGATGAATTGGATGTGCTCAATAC
>JBJTHA010000236.1:0-2786 GCA_046094265.1 Cytophagales bacterium | reverse complement strand
ACAATATCCTCTAAAACAACATTTCTATAATCACTATACTTCAAGAATTTCTTTTTAAGGCCAGGCAGTTGTTTCACCAGTTGATCGCGGGATGCAAATGGGTAGCTGTTCTGTCCGTTATAATAAATTAAAACATGATCTGATCCGCCATTACTATCAAAATCACCCAAATACATCGTCAATGGCTTTTTTTCTGAAACGTGTAACCGAGAATTCTCACCAAGATTACCTACTATAAAATCCTCGTCTCCATCTCCATCAAAATCTCTTGCCGCAATGGTATTCCACCATCCACTTGTAGCCTTAAGACCCCACTTATCAGTTAGATTTTCAAATAAATGTTCTTTGGTCTGTACTAAAACAGTAATCGGCATCCACTCTCCCACCAATATCAAATCAGGAAGTGCATCTCTATTCACATCACACCACACGGCATCCTTTACCATGCCTGGACGGAACTGTGTAGGATTATCAAAACGACTTTGACCCAACCAATTTTGCATCACAGAAAAATTACCCTTACCATCATTTGCTAAAAGGTATGAGATGGGGCTCATTCCATAAAGAAAGGGTAATACGCTCGAACCAATAAAAACATCTACATCGCCATCCAAATCATAATCTGCTGATTTAACGGTTGAGGCATTCAACAGGATATCAGGTATGGCTCTCCTATCCCTTGAAAAATTACCTTTGCCATCGTTTGTATAGAGCCTTGGCTGCAAAAATTCCGGCCGGATCTGTGGATTTTGACCGCCACCAGCAACGAATAGATCTAAATCACCATCTGCATCGGCATCAAAAAATTGCGATGCCACATCTTCTGCCGCTAGATCTGCATCTAAATCATTGCACTTCTGCTTGCTCCATGATCCGTTTTTTAACTGGAGATAAATTGCGCTGGGCTGATCTTTTGCCCCTCCAATAAATACGTCCTGTAGTCCGTCTGAATTAACATCCCCGCATGACAAAGCTGGTCCTTGTGTGGTAAGCATGTGAGGTATCAGTCCTTCATTATTGAAGGCATTGTAATCATCTTCTTGATGAAAGAAATTTGGCATTTCTTCTTTTCTTACAGGATTAAATAATTGCCGCTTTGGCAGCAGAGAATTAAAATTGAACAATGCTTTCGAATTACTTTGAACTAGCTGCAAATGTTGCCCGCTATTTATGTTCCTTTTTATATCATACAATCCATTTGGCCAAATCACTAGAAGTGAATCCAAAATAGACGCACTTCCCAACCCAATGATGATGCGAGAATCTGATGACGAACAGAATCCGCGCGTGTTTGATGCTTCGTATATTCTTTTTTCAGCACCTGCAAATGCAATTACCTTAGTGCCTACACCAAAAGTATTGGCATCGCTTCCGTTCAAATTTATAATGACTTTACCCGAGCTGAAATTTGAATTGTTTTGATAGATAAATGCATTCTCGTTGATGTTGTTAACAACTAAATCAAAATCACCATCGTTATCGAGATCGGCAAATGCACTTCCTGTGGAAAATGACGGAAGATTGATGCCCCACTTGCTTGAGACATCTTCAAACTTCAACCCTCCATTATTTTTGAAAACAAAATTTGATACCTTACCCTCTGGCATAGAGTCAAGTATCTTTAAGTCGGATTGCTCAATGGTCTTCAATGAATCTTGTATAGCCTGATTAGAAATGAAATTAATATAATCTAAATCGTTTGGCCTTCTTACAATACCATTGGATATAAATAGATCTTTCCAACCATCATTGTCAAAATCTACCAACAGAGGCGACCAGCTCCAATCTGTTGCCTCCACTCCAGCAAGGGGGGCCACATCACTAAAAGCAATAGTAGAATCAGAAATAAATTGGTTTAACTGTAAACAATTTCGCGCAACTTGGTAGTGATACCCAAATTTCAGTTTGTATTTAAACACTTCAAAAGCATCTTCGCCAGCAGATGTTTTAATGACAGCCTCATCGCGGGGCAACATGTCGGTTGTGATGACATCTGGCCGTAAGTCATTGTTAAAATCGGCTATGTCATTGCCCATCGAAAAACGGCTTGAATGCGCGAGTGCTTGCTCTAACGCTTGCTTAAAAGTACCATTCTTATTGTTCAGGTAGAGGTAATCATTCTCTTGAAAATCATTTGATACGTAAATGTCAGGATAACCATCGAGGTTTACATCTGATACAGAAACCACTAAACCATAGCCTAATCGACTACTTAGTATACCAGCTGATCGAGTTACGTTCAAAAATTTAACATTCCCAGTGTTTTTCCCGTCAACAATTAAATCATTGCGGAAAAGTTGATCTCCACTTAACGAATCGGTTTTTACTCTGTTAGAAACAGCTACGTAAGAACTAGCACTATGCACGGAGTGGTTTAACAAATAACAATCTAAGTCGCCATCTAAATCAAAATCAAAAAAAACGGTTTGTGTAGAAAATCCTTTAAATGCCAACCCATATTCCTCTGTTTTATCCGAAAATGTTAGGTCTTTATTATTAACCAGAAGTTGATTTCGAGACGTAAAGCCTTTATAATTACCTACACCGCAAACAAAAATATCTAAATAACCATCTCCGTTCACATCAGCCATAGTTACCCCAGTTTTCCAATTACCAATGCCTTGGGTGCCAGACTTTTCTGTGATGTCTTGGAATTTGAAATTACCTTTGTTAAGATAAAGCTTATTGGATTGCTGATTCGAAGAGAAATAAATATCAACCAATCCATCATTATTGATGTCGCCACACGCCACACCACCACCATTGTAAAAGTAAAGGTATTCAAT
>JBJTHA010000235.1:0-7315 GCA_046094265.1 Cytophagales bacterium | reverse complement strand
GTGTGAATAGTGCCATCTACAAATCAACTGATGCAGGCAATACATTCACCAAAATTCATAACGGTTTTCCTAAAGGGAAGTTAGGCCGCATGGCCATCGCAGCCGCCCCCTCGAATCCAAACATTCTTTACACAGTGGTAGAGTCAGAGCAGGACAAAGACAAAGGTTTGTATCGAAGCGAAGATGGTGGCAACAATTGGAAACTGCTAAATGGCGACTTCGGGCTCGTGGTTCGGCCCTTTTATTTCTCTCGAATAGTGATCGATCCTCGTAATCCTGATGTGATTGTAAAAGGAGGTCTGTTTGGTTCTATCTCCCGCGATGGTGGCAAAACCTTTAAAGATCTTGGCCCGATGCACTCCGACATTCACGACATCGTGTTTGATATCAATCAATCCGATCGAATGTATGCAGCAAGTGATGGTGGTGTGTATCGCTCTTGGGATGGTGGCACCACTTGGGAAATGGCAGAGAATATTCCAGTATCACAATTCTATCATGTAAGTGTTGACAACGCTGAGCCGCATTACAATGTGTATGGCGGTTTGCAAGACAATAATGCTTGGTTTGGTCCCTCCAGTTCACCCGGTGGCGTAGAAGCTAGAGACTGGGTGCGCGTGGGTGTTGGCGATGGCTACCGTGTGTATCCGCATCCCACCAAAAAGCTGGTGTACTCCGAAATGCAAGGCGCTGAAAATGTGTGGCGTGTAGACCCAGTTAAAGACCAGGTAAAAACCATTCAGCCTTTGGCACAAAAAGGAGATCCAAAATTACGCTTCAACTGGAATGCTGCCATCACCACCAGTCCGAGCGCAAATCACCCCGACAGGCTTTACATGGGCAGCCAGTTTTTACATCGTTCTGAAGACATGGGCGAGAGCTGGACAAAAATTTCACCCGACCTAACTACCAACGACCCGAAAAAGCAAAATCAAGAAGACTCTGGTGGTCTTTCGCGTGATAATTCGGGTGCAGAGAACCATTGCACCATTTTTACAATCGCAGAATCGCCATTAGATTCAGATTTGATTTGGGTAGGAACGGATGATGGTAATCTTCAAATCACAAAAGATGGTGGCAAAACATGGACGAATGTTGTTGCTAATGTACCCGGCTTGCAGAAAAACACAATGGCATATCACGTAGAAGCAAGCGTGTTTGACAAAGGGCGAGCGTATGCGGTGTTCACCGGGTATCAAACGGGAGACATGAATACTTACGTTTATAGAACCAATGATTTTGGCGCAACATGGAAATCTATTACTACACCTGACATTAATGGCTTCGCTCGCGCGTTGCAAGAAGACTACGTAAATGAAAACTTGTTGTTCTTGGGTACCGAGTTTGGTTTGTACATTACTTTAGACGGTGGTGCAAATTGGTATAAGTTCACCAACAACATGCCTGCTTGTAATGTACACTATCTTGAGTTGCACAAAAAGACGAATGACTTGGTAATTGCCACCCACGGGCGCGGCATTATCATCATCGATGACATCTCTATACTGCGCGATTTGACCACAGACAACATGAACCGTGACTTGCATTTCTTCACGCCTAAAACAGCGGTTATCCCTGAGACGAGCGGATTCGGTTCTACGAGTACCGAAACGCAGTTTGTTGGGAACAATGCAAGCGACAACGCTCGCATTGCTTACTTCTTGAAGAAACGCCACACCTTGGGTAAAATGACGGTAGAAGTTCAGGACATGAATGGAAACAAAATTACTGAGCTTGATGCAGGCAAATCAAAAGGTATTAACATCATCGAGTGGAATTTTACAACCAAGCCACCAAAAATTGCTACTGCCAAAACATTTACGTTTGGAGGATTTACATCACCTCGCGTGCCTGCGGGCAAATACAAAATCGTGATTCAAAAAGGCAAAGACACGTTTACTCAAGAGTTGACGGTAGCGTATGATCCTAAGTCAACCATCTCATTGGCTGATCGCAAAGCACAAGAAGAGATGACCAAAAAGTTGTTTGATCTGACGCAAGACTTGGCGTATCTGGTATACAACGTAGATGATCTTGCTAAAATCTCTGAAGAAGTGAAAGCAAAATCAGCCGCGGGTGCAAAAGTAGCAAATCCATTTATTGATGAGTTGAGTAAGTTGAAAGACAAACTTGTAGTGACCAAAGGAGACAACTACGTTGGCGCAGGCGAGCCTCAACTGCGAGAGGATTTGGCCGACTTATATGCACGTGTTGCGCGCAGCTTCTACAAACCTAACACCGCTGAAATTGATAACATGGCTGCCATGCAAAGCAGGTTGGCAACGGCTAAAGAAGATTTCAAAAAAATCAAAGACAAGCACCTGTCTAAGATTACTAACCAGCGAAACAAAGACGGCATTAAAGACCCAATTGTGTTCAAAACGTTTGATGAATTTTTGCAGGTGAAGTAAGCCTTGATTAATTGCCTGTAAGAGGCTGTCTCAAAATTAGAGATGGCCTTTTTTTTTAACCCGGAATTGTCATTAGGAATAAAAATTTAGAGGTGTTTTAATGGAGTTAGTGTCCATCCAAAGCCCTGTAAACCACTCTCTTCTTTTCATAGCCAGTGACAGTTTAAGGATTCGTTGGTTCCCATTTTTATAATGTAACCACCGATAGCAAATACATTATAGCGAAGGGTTTTCATTTGCTGATGGATCACTCTGTAAATTGATGAAAATGAATGACTTGTAGCAAGTTTTATTCCAAACCTTTCTAATGCTATGCACTAGAACTTAAGTCATTGATTCTCTTATAGAAAAAAGTTATCAACATAGTCTAATGCATAATCTGGGTTTAATTGAATAATGCCAATAAAAAAGAGAATTACGAGAACGCATTTATAAACGGTGGTTGCCTTGCGGCAAACGCTTCTGAAAATTACGATGCTGGGAGTTGCGCGATTTAAGTCTACTCCACTGTTACACTCTTTGCTAAATTGCGGGGCTGATCAACGTTGCAGCCACGCATTACGGCAATGTGGTATGATAATAATTGAAGAGGAATAACGGAAACAAGCGGCATAAGCGATTCGAGGGTGGGTGGCACTTCAATTACAAATTCTGCCATTTTCGGGATATGTGTATCCCCTTCGGTTACAATTGCTATAACGCGACCTTTGCGTGCTTTCACTTCCTGAATGTTACTCACCACTTTTTCGTAGCTGCTGTCTTTGGTGGCAACAAATACCACGGGCATTTCTTCGTCTATCAATGCAATTGGTCCATGCTTCATTTCGGCTGCTGGGTACCCTTCTGCGTGTATGTAGGAGATTTCTTTCAGTTTCAGCGCCCCCTCCAGTGCCACTGGGAAATTATATCCGCGACCCAAGTAAAGAAAATTGGTAGCGTCTTTAAACTCATCCGCAATCGCTTCGATTTGCTTATTCAGTTTCAAGGCTTTCTCTACTTTTACAGGAATGTTTTCCATTTCCACCAAGAGCTCGTGAAACTTTTGCTCGGTGATAGTGCCCTTGCGCTGAGCCACCGATAAGGCGATCATGTTGAGCACAGTAAGTTGTGCAGTAAACGCTTTTGTGCTAGCAACACCAATTTCAGGGCCAGCATGAGTATAAGCACCTGCATGAGTGGCGCGCGGTATGGAGGAGCCCACCACATTACACACACCAAAAATGATAGCACCCTTTGATTTTGCCAAGTCAATAGCAGCCAATGTATCGGCTGTTTCACCTGATTGAGAAATCGCAATGAGCACATCACCTTCTCTGATGATTGGGTTGCGATAGCGGAACTCAGACGCGTATTCTACTTCCACGGGTATTCTGCAAAACTCTTCAAAGAAATACTCAGCAACTAGGCCCGCGTGCCAACTGGTGCCACAAGCCACAATCAAAATCCTGTCTGCATTCACCAATTTATTGATGTACTCGCGCAAGCCGCCCAACACCAATCTTCCTGTGCCAGAATCCAATCGACCTCGCATGCAATCTTTGATGGAGCGCGGCTGCTCAAAAATTTCTTTGATCATGAAGTGTTCGAAACCGCCCTTTTCAATTGCTTCCAACTCCAAATCCACGGTTTGGACGTAGGGTGTCAATGGTAGGTTTGCCGTATTCTTGATAGTAAGTTTACCGTTGTTTACCACAGCAATCTCTTGGTCGTTTAAATACACCACCTCGTTAGTATATTCAATAATGGGCGTAGCATCAGACGCCATAAAAAACTCGCCCTTCCCAACACCTACTACTAACGGGCTGCCCTTGCGTGCAGCGATTAAAAGTGTGGGGTCTTCTAGCGACATTACAACAATGGCATAGGCACCCACAACTTTTGTTAATGCAAGGCGTACGGCCTCATCCAACGAGCAATCCTCTTTGCCTTTTATATCTTCTATAAAATGGATAAAAACCTCCGTGTCTGTTTCGCTTAAAAACTGATGTCCTTTGCGAAGCAGGTCTTGTTTGAGCGAACTGTAGTTTTCTATAATACCATTGTGAATGATGGCCAACTTTTTGGTAGCCGAATAGTGAGGATGCGCATTTTCATCGTTGGGCTCACCGTGTGTGGCCCACCGTGTATGGCCCATACCAATGGTGCTACTAAGGTTTTGGTCTTTAATGAAACTCTCCAACTCTGAAACTTTGCCTTTCTTTTTGTATACGTTTAGCCCTTGATTGAGCAGCGCTATACCTGCACTATCATAGCCGCGGTATTCTAGGCGTTTTAAACCTTTTACAACAATGTCGCTTGCTTGCCGATGTCCTACATATGCTACAATTCCACACATTTAACTTTCGATTTAAATTGATTAGATACAAAACTAACAGCTAGAAGCCAATCATTAAAATTTTAGATTAGCCTCGGGTCTCAATCGTTCGATCCAGATGGGCTCAGCTGACCAATTCGGTATATAGGTTATAAAATGATTCAGTGTGGTCTTCGTCTTTCGAGAAGGTTTCCACTTTCTTCTCTTTCATTTTTTTTACCGATGCATCCAGCTTCTTGTTATCGCCCGCCACGTTTACAACATCGGCAAACTCAGCACCTAGCTTAATGAACCCTTCGTAGTCGGCTGTTTTCAAATTACCCAACATACTGTCTTCTATATCCATCATCCGCACCTTTCCCATCAAATCTCCTTTAAATTTATGACTAAAGGCGTTGTCGTAGATGGTGAAAACCGTTTTGGTGTTCTTGAACAACGGATCTTTTTTGTAAGTGGTTTTTAAGTACAATGGGATGAAACTGGTAATCCAATCATTACAATGGACGATATCTGGAGACCAACCTAGTTTGCGAACTGTTTCAATCACGCCCTTGCAAAAGAAAATCGCTCGCTCATCGTTGTCTTCAAAAAACTTGTTCTCTTTGTCGTGAAATACTGACTTGCGGTGAAAATAGTCTTCGTTATCGATAAAGTAAACCTGAAGTTTAGCATTGGGAATGGATGCGACTTTGATGATCAACGGCTTTTCTTCATCACCTACAGCGATGTTGATGCCCGACAAACGAACCACTTCGTGCAGGCGGTTTTTGCGTTCATTAATTAATCCAAAACGAGGCACCAGAATGCGAATCTCCATGCCTTTTTCCTGCATGGCTTGGGGCAGTTTGCGTACAAAATCGGCCACTTCAGTGGTCTGCAAGAAGGGATTGATTTCGCTGGCCACATACAAGATTCTAATTTTTGACATATATCTATTTTTTTAAGCAAAAAGAAACTGGATGGCAAAGGTACACAAAAATCGCCCCGCATTCAACTGTGGTTCAATCATAAAGCCTATCTTTGCCGCCCTGTTTAAACAAGCCAGTTTTGCGTCTTTTTGAGAAAATAAAGCAGTTAAGGTCGTTTTTATGGACGCAAAAAGCTGCCGGCAAAAGCATCGGGTTGGTGCCAACCATGGGTGCCTTGCATGGCGGCCACCTCCATCTTATTGCATCTTCAAAAGCGGAGAATGACATCACCGTTTGTAGCGTTTACGTAAATCCTACGCAGTTTAACAACTCGGCCGATTTGGCAAACTACCCGCGCACACTTGCAAAAGACCAGCAGCTTTTAGCAGAGTCGGGTTGCGATGTGATGTTTGCCCCCTCTAACCAAGAAATGTATCAACTGCCCAGCCAATTAAAATTTGATTTCGGTTCGCTCGACAAAACGCTTGAGGGCGAGTTCAGACCTGGGCATTTTAGTGGGGTGGCACTGGTGGTTAGCAAGCTATTTAACATTGTGCAGCCACACCGAGCGTATTTTGGGCAGAAAGATTATCAGCAATTCAAAGTCATCATAAAACTTGCGAGCGAGCTCTTGTTTGATTTGGAAGTAAAGTCGGTGCCCATCGTCAGGGAATTGGATGGCTTGGCCATGTCATCGCGCAACCAACGGTTAACCGAACAAGGAAGGCAGAAAGCACTCGTATTATTTCAAAGTCTCCATTTTGGCAAACAGCAACTGAAAGCAGGCAAAGGCTTGGCGGAGGTAAAACATTTGGTAAAAGCCAAATGCGATTCGGTACCTGACGTTCGTCTCGAATACTTTGAATTGGCAGACATTGAAAACTTATCGCTGGTAGAAAGTGTTAGAAGCGGAACCATTCTATTGATCGCGGCTTTTGTTGGAGACGTGAGGCTGATCGATAATTTAATGATGGATGAATGAGAATTGAAGTATTAAAGTCAAAAATACACCGCGTAAAGATTACGCAAGCAGAGTTGCACTATGTCGGCAGTATTACCATTGACGAGGCTTTGATGGAGGCAGCGAACTTGATTGAAGGCGAAAAGGTGCAAGTGGTGAACATTAACAATGGCGAGCGCTTGGAAACTTACGTGATTAAAGGTGAACGCAACACCGGCACTATCTGCCTCAACGGGCCTGCAGCGCGTAAAGCTCAGGTAGGCGATGTGGTCATCATCATCTCCTATGCGTCCATGGAATTAGAAGAAGCCAAGAAGTTTAAACCAACTTTAATTTTCCCAACACCAGACAATACGCTGGAATAATTAGTTTTGCTACTTGTGAATGCCCGACTAAAATCCGTTTTACAATATGTAGGCATGATTGCCCTCACAACAGTTTTGTTGTGGCTATCGCTCCGCGGCTTGCAAGTAGGTGAGGGAGAAAACAAAGCTGACTTTTTATGGAGTGCTTGGAAGAACTCCAACAAAGGATACCTGTTGATGATGGCTGCAGTGGCCGTTGTCAGCCACATTCTTCGGGCAGAGCGCTGGCGCATGTTATTGGTGCCTACCGGCAATAAAGTTGGGTTGGCTAACAGCTTCTGGTCGTTGATGGTGGGTTATATGGTCAACTTGGCGGTGCCAAGCGTATCGCTACTTCAGCCGTGGTCGCCTTGTAG
>JBJTHA010000234.1:0-4701 GCA_046094265.1 Cytophagales bacterium | reverse complement strand
GTATTACATTGATCAAAACAAACAACAAAAAAGACTGCAGATAGAAAAGATTTACAAGTGCTTAACATAATTTAAAAAACGAAGCCTAATCTTATTGAGCTATTGTAGTTTGGCCCTATAAGCAGAGAGGTCCCTCCTTTTGTTGGGGTAAATGGAACACCGTTTCTGGGTGTAACAGTGATATCTGTAGAATTTATCAACTGAAATCCATAGCCAATTTCGAAGCCAAGGTATAGTTTCCTTATTAGGTAATAATCAACGCCAATAATAACATTTGATCCTATCCTAGTATAACCACGCTCAGTTCCCGCTGTATCCCAAGAACCCGAAATTGAACTAATAGAACCTTGGTTTTGTGTAACTGTGCGATCATCGGAGTAACTCGAAGATTTAACTGCGAAATCGACATCAAATCCGACATAAGGCGAAAGTCTCTCTGTACCCAAAAAATGCCATTCATATCCAGGACGCAGATTGATTTCAAAACTTGACTGAGTAACATTTTCTACTGGTTTTTGATTTCTGAAATTAATACTACCCGACAATCGCCACGCATTCTGAGATGAAACAAACTTTCTAAACCTCAAATAGTTAATCGAAATCGGTGAAGAAGAAAACGGGTTGAAGTTAACTTCGAATGTAAAATTTCTAGCATTTGCTTTATACCCTTGCTCTGTCGATTCTTTAGATTGGCGGTCTTGAGCAAATGACTGTGAAGAAACCAACAGTAAAACTAAAAATAAATTTTTCTTCATGATATTTTTCTGATCACATATATAATAAAAAAATAAAACAACCCTGCCTAATTAAACTTCAACAACGCATAACCCTTCAACTGGTAAGTAGTAAGTGTCGTTAGCATAGAGGTGGCAATTTTCACCTCAGGCACCATTTTGTTTCGGTCAACTTTACGGTTGATGAGTGATTGCCCACAGACGAACATCTTTACTCCCGCATTTGAAAGTTCCTGGAACAACCCAAGATTGGGATTATCTTTCTTGTATTTCTTCTGGTATTGGTCGTTGCTCATCGTGATATAGGTAGCACCGCCATGCAACACAATTACCACGTCCAGATTCTCTTTCGGCACACCGCCCATCACATGCAGGTTCACCAAACGCGCTACGTTGTTCAGCGCCCAACTGAGCGAATCTGGTTTCTCGCTTTCGCGCTCTACTTCTACCACTATTTTGTATTTCATTTTAGGGTCGGGTTTTTCCACCGCATACGGGATTTCAAAAATCCCGCCATAGCGTTGTACGGCTGGGAAGACACGAGTCTGGGCAGAGCTTGCTATCGTTAGAAAAGCAGCTGATACTACTAGCGCAAATTTCATATTAACTGTATTTTTGTTTGTCAATCTCGAGCGGTCGATTGTATGCGTACCATCGACCTTAACTTCCCAGTTTTATCCCTATCTCCTTTTCATAAATGATCTCTCAATATGTTCAACGCAGCAACCAAAATCAAAACAGCCGTAATCCTCTTAATGTAAAGCGGGTTAAGTCGTATGGCGCCCAAGCGTGAGCCTATTTGACCACCAATTAAAACAGTTACCAACAACGGCAAAATGAAACTTGGCTCTATGCTTATGCCTTTGCCTAAAAACTGACCCATTAGTCCGCTGATTGAGTTCACCAAAATAAACACGCTGGCCAAAGCAGATATTCGTTGAGCTTCGGCCCAATTGGTTAGGTGCAAAATGGGCGAAAGAAAAATACCTCCGCCAATGCTGACTAATCCGGACAAAAAACCAATGCAACCTCCAAGAGCCATCTTTGAATCTAACCGTTGTAGCCATTTGTTTTCACCTCTCATCGATTGGGGTTGAATCCAAAGTAACACCGATGCAATAATTAGGGTAACGGCAAGTAACAGAAAAAAAGATTGTTGATTGAGTTTCCACATGCCACCTACCAATGCCAGCGGCACACTCGCAACCAAGAAAGGCCAGATTTTTTTCCAATCAATTTTGTTTTGCTTGTAGAATATGATCGTGCCGCCAGTTACCACCACAACATTGCATAGTAGCGCAGTGGGGCGAATGGTGTCAGGTAGCAAATGAAAAAATGGCTGTGCCAATAACGCCAAATAACTGCTGCCCCCACCAAACCCAACGGACGCGTAGACAAGGGCAATAACAAAAAAACAAAATGCTAACACATAAAACTCCATTCGGTCATTCAGTTACAACGCACGCTTCACTTCAATCGACTGCAAAGACTTCACATGTCTTCGTCCTGTTTTGAAGTCATTCGGAGACAACAATAAAACCGATTCCGGAAGTTCGGCAGTAGGCTTACCCTCTTTTGAGGTAATGATGTAGACGGAATCACCCACCTTGGTGTTAAAGATTTCGTTCCAAGAAAAAACGACTTTGTATCCATCGCTGGCGTTACATACAAAATAAAATTCGCTCAATTGCTTGGGGCTTTCTGAATTGATCTCGACAGATTGCAAGATATCGCGCAGCAATACACCTTTTAGTTGTTTTGCCCCTCCCCTTTTTTCTCCTGCATGATTCGTGATTACCACATCACCAATATCATGCGATTTCCAGTTTTTCAGTTCGGTCAACTTTACTGTTTTCGCGGAGACCGCCTCACCCTGAATGACGAAGGAATCGGTTGACTTAATTAGCTTTTGGGAAAATAGCTGCGAAGTCGCCAGTAAGGTTAAAAAAACAATCTGTCTCATAGTTTATCCTCCAATCGTTGACATTGATTCATTGACTTTCTTATTACTCCTTTTTTGTTCCGCTTCAAACCCATCTTTTGGTCGATTCGAAAATGTCTTCATTAGTTGCTGTTTCAACTCGTCATCATTTCGGCCTTCACGCATCAGGTTTTTAATGTTCAGCACGCCATCGTCATACAAACAAGTTTTCAACAATCCTTGGGCCGTTACACGTATGCGATTGCAGGTGCCACAAAAGGTGCGCGAGAATGCCGCAACCACGCCTATGTTGCCTTTGAAATTCGGGATTTGAAAGTGATATGCGGTTGAGTTTTTGGGGTCATCCACTTTTTGTAAAGAAGGGAACGCCAACCGGATATGCTCTACAATTTTGTGGTGTGTCCAGAAGAGTTTTGCGTAATGATTGCCCTCACCATTGAAAGGCATTTCTTCAATGAAGCGTACGGAAATTGGATGGTCTTTGGCAAGTTCCACCATTGGAATAATGTCATCAATGTTTTTTCCATCCATCACCACCGCATTCAGCTTCACAGGAATCTTGGCGGTCAACAAAAGCTGAAGTACTTTCCAGGTTTTATCAAACTCATCTCTGCGAGTGATTTGTTTGAAACGATCCCTATCTAACGTATCCAGGCTTAAGTTCATCGAAGCGATCCCCAATTCCTTCAGCTCCGGAATAAAGGGCGCGGTGAGCACGCCATTGGTCGTAATGTGAATGTCTTGAATACCTTTTATTTGCCTAATCTTCCAAATGAGTTGCATCAAGTCGGTTCGCACAAACGGCTCGCCACCCGTCAGCCTGATTTTGGAGATGCCCATGGATGCCATCAATGTAACCAGGCGTTCAATCTCCTCAAAAGTGAGCAACTCTTTTTTGGGAAGATAGTGAATACCTTCTTCGGGCATACAATAAAAGCAACGCAGGTTGCAGCGATCGGTAACCGCCAATCTCAAATAGTTGATAGGCCGACCATGATTATCAAATAATTGCTGCTGCATCTAACCTTGGTTCAACAAAATCTTGCTAAAGATAAAAACGAACAGTCAAATATTTTGAACTTTGGGGATGGAGTTGAAAATAAAAACGTTTGGTGCCGCGCGCGACATGATGGGTGGTAAAGAAGTCGTGATTAAGATCAACGGCACAAATGTCTGCGACTTGAGGAAAACGTTAGTAGCTACGTACCCCGCATTAGCAGATTTAAGGTCTTTATTGATTGCCGTGAATCAGCAATACGCGGAAGACTGTCAGCCGCTGAAGGAAACAGATGAAATTGCTTTAATCCCGCCTGTAAGTGGTGGTTAGCCATGATTGAAATCACATCAAATAAAATCGATCGTGAAAAGGTGCTAGGTGCAGTGGCTCATTTGGAGGGCGGAGCTATTTGTTCGTTTATCGGATCAGTGCGTTCAAAAACTGCCGATAAGAAGGTGCTGCGACTCGAATATGAGTGCTATGAGCCGATGGCGATTCAAGAAATTCAAAAGATTATCGATTTGGCCAAAGTCAAATGGCCTGTGCTGGCGGTAGCGGTCAGCCACCGGGTAGGCACCTTGCAACCGGGCGATGAGGCGGTGGTGTTGGCCGTCTCCACCCCCCATCGGAAGGAATCATTTGAGGCCTGTCAGTTTATGATCGATACTTTAAAACAAACCGTTCCGATTTGGAAAAAAGAAATCTTTGAAGGCGGGGAAGAGTGGGTTTCGGCACGTCCCTAAGGCTGACTAACGACCATCACGTCCAACGTGCCGAATGCCAATGTGATGTCTGCCGCACTAGCCAAGACCAATAATAAATCGCGGTCAATGATGTTCAAGTGCAACCCTGGAATTTGTGTCCTGAATGATTTCATAGCCATCGATTTACCTCTACTTTGTCACAACTAAGTAACTGATTTTTTGATAGATGCACAGTATTTGTTTTTTGGGATTTTGATTTGTTTGAACTCATTTAGGACATCTATTGTGGTCCTGATTTTTTGTGGTAAAATGGTTTTGATCAGT
>JBJTHA010000233.1:0-14849 GCA_046094265.1 Cytophagales bacterium | reverse complement strand
GTATAGTATCTGCCGGTTATGTTCTAATCTTCTTTCTTTTGGTATCCCTAGTTTTTTTTGTTCAGGTCTCCTTAGCCTAATAGATGAGTCAAAAACGAGCAATACTTTTGGTGCTGCTAATAGCAACATTTATCGCTGCATTTTTTGCCTGGAGCTTGACGATACAAGACACAAAGCAAAAAGTTAAAAATGAGCAGCTATCGCTTAAAATTAGTCGATTTACCAGCATGGATAGTTCCGCTTTACTTTTTCCTGAAAATCAATTTATTGTACTCGTATATTTTAATTCGGAATGTATTCTTTGCCAAAATGAAGCTTTGGAAATTCAAAGGAGTCTGCATTTAATTTCGAATACAAGTATTTTAATGGTTTCGTCTGAGCCAATAGAGACAATCAGAGCTTTTTCAGTTCAGCATGTCTTGCAAAATGAACCCTCGGTTATGTTTGCAAAGATAAATACTGAGGTTGTTTTCGACACTTTTGGCTCAGTATCAATCCCCCATATCTTCATCTACGACAATGAGCACAAGCTCATCAAAGAATTTAAAGGAGAAACAAAAATGGAGGCCATTCTACAATATTTACCTAAGTGAAAATTGATAGGAAAATTCTTACCCTACAGCAAGACCAATCTGATTGCGGTGTTGCTTGTTTGCTTACCGTGCTTCAGTTTCATGGTGGGGGCAGTAATCTCGAGCACCTGCGCAAAATCAGTGGCACCTCGCGCCACGGCACCACACTGCTCGGTCTGTTACAAGCTGCCCAACAGTTAGGCTTTGATGCCGAGGGCCTAGAAGCAGAAGGTGTACACAATTTAAGTGAGTTAACAGAGCCAGCCATTTTGCACGTAGTAGTGGAAGAAAGATTGCAGCACTATGTTGTATACTTTCCCCAAACCGAAGCGCCTCCCCCTCTCAACGAGAGAGGGGGCAGGGGGGTGAGGTCGATAAACCTATTTGACCCAGCCAAGGGTTTGATAGAATTGACAGACTCTGAATTAGACAAAATGTGGCAATCAAAAGCCCTGCTGAAGCTGGTTCCAAATGGATCATTCCAAAAAACAACAGTACAGAAAGCAAAAAGAAAAACCTGGCTGCTAGACCTGGTGCGTGCTGATTTTCCCATTCTCGCCATCTCTACCGTGTTGGGCATTGCCATTTCTGTACTCGGCATTTCTACGGCTATTTTCTCACAAAAACTGATCGATGATATTCTACCTAAAGAAAACACCCAAAAGTTATGGGTGAGTTTGGCGTTGGTAAGTCTGCTGCTGTTGGCGCGCACGGGGCTGGGCTATCTGCGCGGCCTGTTCATCATCAGGCAGGGCATGGATTTCAACAACCGCATCATCCAATCTTTTTATGGCAACCTGTTGGCTTTGCCAAAATCATTTTTTGATACACGTAAAATCGGTGAGCTCATCGCCCGTATGAACGACACTAGGCGCATACAAACTGTGTTGTCCGTAGTGTCGGGCAGCGTGGTGATTGATTTGCTGGTAGTGATCACTTCGCTGGGTTTTCTTTTTTCGTACTCTTATGTGATTGGGCTGGTGATGTTGGCGTGTGTGCCTGTTTACGGTTTGATCTTGTACCGATTCAACAAGCCCATCATACAAACGCAAAAAAATGCCATGGCCGGGTACGCCATGACTGAAAGCAATTTTGTGGACACCATGCAAGGAGTTGGCGAAATTAAGCTAACCAACAAGCAAAGCTTTTTTGAAAAAGTAAATGCGACTGTCTATGGCGAGTTTCAAAACCGCATCGCTGCATTAGGCAAATTGCAAAACCAATTCGGTTGGGTAAACGAAGTAACGGGCGTACTGTTTTTGATGACGGTGTTTGGCTTATCATCTTGGATGGTGCTGAACAAGAGCATGAAAATCGGAGAAATGGTTGCATTGCTCGGCATGGCGGGCGGCATCGTACCATCGCTCAATCGGTTGATTATTTCCAACATTCAAATCCAGGAAGCTTTGGTTGCTTTCGATCGGATGTTTGAGTTCACTTCGATGGAGAAAGAACTGATGGACGGCAAACCTATTGAAGAGTCAATACAAGAATTGACTTTGAAAAACGTGTCGTTCCGTTTCCCGGGACGAAAGCAAATCTTAAAAGACATTTCCCTCTCGCTGCGCAAAGGCGAAATGGTAGCATTGAAGGGTGAAAGTGGTGGTGGCAAAAGTACGCTCATGCAATTACTGCAGAAGTTTTATCAACCCGAAAATGGCACTATTGAAGTGAACGGTCAAAACCTTCAGCAGCTCAACACACATCAATGGCGCGCGCTGGTGGGCTGCGTGCCACAGGAAGTGAAAATCTTCAACGGTAATTTGCTCTACAACATTGCGCTGAGCGATGACCCAAAAGAATTGGAAGCGGCCGTAATTTTTTGCCGTGACTGTGGATTCGAAAATGTTTTTCAAAACTTCCCTCAAGGGTATTTGACGCTATTGGGTGAAGAAGGCATCAACATCTCGGGTGGTCAAAAACAACTGGTGGCCATTGCACGGGCACTGTTCAAAAAGCCGCAGGTGTTATTGTTGGATGAGGCCACATCGGCCATGGACAAAAACACGGAGGCATTTGTGCTGAATTTGCTTCAACAACTCAAACCAAACATGTCAATCCTTTTTGTAACGCACAGAAATGATACAGCAGAGTTTTGTGATCATGTTTTTGAATTGCGCAACGGGGAAATAGAGAATCTGCGTGAAACTGCTGATAGATAGTACGACTGCATTAATATTTTTCTTGAGAATAACCCTTTTATGGGGGGTGTGCAGCCCCCTGTAAAAGGGGGTTGGCTTGACTTGGCTATAGAACTACAACCTCGAACTCAAAGCAAAGTATTCTGATTTCAGGTTCGCCAGTGATATCACCTTACCAAGCAACCAATATATGTTTCTGCCTTTGTGGAGGGAGAAAGTCTGTTGGATAATCAATACTTCATCCGGCAAACCATTTTGCCCACTTACTTTTCGGAAAGTCAGCAATTTTTGTTTGCACGGTTTTTTAGAGTAGGTGTTGAATATTCATTCAAGTAGTTACGGCATCACTTTTTAATCGCACTCATCCAAAGAGTCTTTTGAGACGTTGGTTATTCCATCCCATACCCCTTCAATATCGCCTTGGCCAACCCTGAGGGCGGCTTACCGTAGCGGGAATTGGGATGCTGTGAAAAATTTGATCTGTACCCTCAATTTAAACTAATGTAAAACTGTCAATACACCCAGGTCATTCAATCAATTGCCGGATATCGCTGATGATTCGTTTTGCCAATTCATCTGCCTTTTTTTCGTTTTGTGATTCCGCATAAATGCGGATAATGGGTTCGGTATTGCTTTTGCGCAGGTGTACCCATTCCTTTTCGGTTTCGAAATCAATCTTGACCCCATCGACAGTGTTTACTTTTTCGCTGGCGTATTTGGCTTTCATTTTTTCGAGTACTTCATCCACATTAATTTGAGGGGTCAACTCAATTTTATTTTTGGAGATGAAGTACTCGGGATAAGTCTTGCGCAACTGCGAAGCGGTTAGATTTTGTTTGGCCAAGTGCGTTAAGAACAACGCAATGCCCATAAGGGCATCGCGGCCATAGTGTAGCTCGGGGAAGATAACTCCGCCATTGCCTTCTCCACCCATCACGGCTTTGGTGCGTTTCATTTCGTTTACCACGTTCACTTCGCCCACGGCTGCTGCCGAATAACTACCGCCTGCGTTTTCGGTCACATCGCGTAAAGCACGCGTGGAGGATAAGTTGGAGACTGTGTTGCCTTTTTTCCTACTTAACACATAGTCGGCTACCGCCACAAGGGTGTATTCTTCGCCAAAAGGTTTTCCGTCTTCGCATACCAATGCCAAACGGTCTACATCGGGGTCCACCACAATGCCGAGGTCGTAGCCCTCTACTCGCACAGTTGTGCAAATAGCTTTGATATTTTCAGGAAGTGGCTCAGGGTTGTGGGGAAATTTACCGGTTGGTTCGCAATACAACTTCTTCACTTTTTTCACGCCTAGCGCTTCCAATAATTCGGGAACCGAAATGCCACCCGAAGAGTTGACAGCATCTACCACTACTTTGAACTTTGCTTTTTTGATGGCCTTTGCGTCTACCAACTTGTTTTTCAAAATCAGTTCGATGTGCTTTTTGATGTAGCCTTTTTTGTGTTCGTACTTTCCGAGCTTTTGTACGGGCGCAAAATCAAAATCTTCGCGGCTGGCCAATTCTAATACTTTGGCACCATCATCCGCAGAAATAAATTCTCCCTTTTCATTTAATAGTTTCAAGGCATTCCATTGAATGGGGTTGTGGCTCGCTGTGAGAATGATGCCCCCGCCTGCTTTTTCGAGCGGCACTGCAATTTCCACCGTGGGCGTGGTAGATAATCCCAAATCAATCACGTCAATGCCCAATCCTTGCAATGTCGCACTCACCAAGGTACTGACCATTTCACCTGAAAGCCTTGCATCGCGACCAATGACAATGCGTTTGCCATTTCTGGATTTCACCCAAGTGCCGAAAGCGGCTGCGAATTTTACCGTATCAACGGGAGTCAGTGAATCTCCGGGTTTGCCACCAATGGTGCCACGAATGCCGGAAATGGATTTGATTAAAGTCATTGTAAGAAAAAAATTTCAAAAAGGTTCGGAAAAAACTAGAAAGTTGCTCTCCGGGACTGTCTTTAAGTTAGCTTAACTAGTTACTTTTTTGATTTCAGGCATCTCAACGTCCGCAGCTTTTTCGGGGTCGCCACAAGCTTCGCCAGCGCCCACTACCTTACCACAATAGCCGCATGTGATTCCTTCCTTGGCTAAAAACGGGCTTTGGGTCGCACAAGTGCCTCTGAATTCTCCGTTTTTTATAAACAGCAATCGCACCGACATCAATGCAAAGAAGAGCGCGAAGACTCCGAGTGTTAAAAGGAAAATAGCCATGATTTAGTTATTTGAACCCCTGATGCAAAGATAAACAAGTAATTTCACGGCAAAGTTTTTTTATTCGCTGATATCTTGTGTGCTCGATCGTACCTTGAAATCAACAATTGTAAATACGCAACATGCCACTTTCTTCCCCTGATCTCAATCGCGAAGCCAAACTAAAGGCATTTGATAGGCTGCTCACCGTAATGGATGAACTGCGAGAGAATTGCCCATGGGATAAAAAGCAAACGTTTGAAAGTTTGCGCCACCTCACGATTGAAGAGACTTATGAGTTATCGGATGCAATTTTGGAGGGCAACTTGCAAGAAGTAAAAAAGGAGTTGGGCGATTTGATGTTGCACATGGCTTTTTACTCGCGCATTGCTTCAGAAATAAAAGCGTTTGACATGGCCGATGTGTTGAATGCCATTTGCGATAAGTTAATTGAGCGGCACCCCCACGTGTATGGCGATATAAAAGCAGATGACGAAAAAACAGTGAAAGAAAATTGGGAAAAAATAAAGCTCCGCTCCGGGAATAAATCCGTATTAGAGGGCGTGCCCAAATCATTGCCAGCGCTAGTCAAAGCCATCCGTATACAAGACAAAGCACGTGGTGTTGGTTTTGATTGGGAGAAGAAAGAACAGGTGTGGCAAAAAGTGGAGGAGGAGATGGAGGAATTTAAGCGCGAATACAATGTGGAAACCGGACAGCACATCGATAGACAGAAAGCGATGGCAGAATTTGGCGACCTATTGTTTTCATTAGTGAATTATTCGCGGTTCATCGATATCGACCCGGAAGAAGCATTGGAACGCACCAATAAGAAGTTCATCAAGCGTTTTCAGTACCTCGAAATCGAATCGGCTAAAGAAGGCAAAAAAATGGGCGAAATGACCTTAGACGAGATGAATGAATATTGGGAGAAGGCGAAGAAACTTTAATTGTTATTGGTGAGCTCATTCCAGGGCTGCTTAGGAGCAAAACTGGTCTAATTTACTTTTGAATTTTGCAATTCTATATTTTACTCGACATAGCGATATTTTAAACAAGCACAATGGGCAGAATTCTTTCTATCGATTATGGCACAAAGCGCGCGGGTTTGGCAGTAACGGACCCCAGCCGCATAATTGCCACGGCATTAGAAACCGTGGAGTCGGCTAAGCTGCTGGGTTTTTTAAAAAGCTATTTTAACACCGAAGCAGTGGATGAAGTTGTCATTGGCCTACCTAAACAGCTAAACAATCAAGATTCTGATAACGCGCGTAACGTGCGCCACTTCATCCAAAAATTTAAAAAAGATTTCCCCGAAAAACCAATTAGCACTTTTGATGAGCGCTTTACGTCAAGTATCGCGCAGCAAGCGATGATTATGGGTGGAATGAAGAAAAAAGATCGTCAGGTGAAAGGGCAGTCCGACAAAATAAGTGCCGTGCTCATATTACAGGATTATATGACCAGCAAGAAAATCTAACTTTCTCCTAACTTTGTTGCTTTTATTTTAACTATGGTTTACCCAATTGTAATGTATGGAGACCCCGTGTTGCGCAAAAGAGCACGAGAAGTAGAGAAAGATGAGATGGATGTGAAAGCATTTGCTCAGGATATGTTCGAGACAATGACTGCCGCCAATGGCATTGGTCTTGCAGCTCCACAAATTGGCAAAAGCATCCGCTTTTTTGTGATCGATGCATCTGTGTTAGAGGAACAACCAGAGTTAAAAAACTTCAAAAAAGTATTTGTAAACCCAATTATTTTAAAAGAAGAGGGTAAAGAATGGGGTTTTGAAGAGGGATGTTTGAGTATCCCCAACATTCGAGAACACGTGGACAGAAAGGAAAAACTCCGAATTAAATATTTTGATGAAGAGTGGGTAGCGCACGAAGAGGAATATGACGGCATGAAGGCACGCATTATCCAGCATGAGTATGACCACATAGAAGGAAAGTTATTTATTGACTACCTGACCCCACTGAAGAAGAAGATGTTGAAAGGCAAACTGACCGACATCAGTAAAGGTGATGTAGATACCGAGTATCGAATACTGGCGCCACTACGAAAGTAATTTCTAATTTGTATCGATGAATGAAAGATGACTGGCCGACTTTTCAGAGGGAGTCACCCTCCTTTTTTGGAGAGGAAAAGGGGGTGAGGTCGCGCCTACCCGAAGTCGGCACGTCTATTTTCTCGGTGATGTCTAAGCTGGCATTGGAGCACAATGCCATTAATCTCTCCCAAGGGTTTCCTGATTTTCCGGTCTCTGAAGTTTTGGTTGACCTGATTCACAAAAACATGAGGGCTGGCCACAATCAATACGCACCCATGCCGGGTGTACCTGCCCTGCGAAAGGTGATTGCCGAAGTAATAGAAAAAACCTACCAACGCGCAACAGATTTTGAAACAGAAGTAACTGTAACAGCCGGTGGCACCGAAGCCATTTTTGCCACTATTGCTGCAATGGTGACCGCAGGCGATGAAGTGATTCTATTTGACCCGTCTTATGATTGTTACGACCCGGCCATTCGGTTGAATGGTGGCACACCAATACACATCAACTTAACGGCACCGGATTTTTCTATTGACTGGCAAGAGGTTCGTGATAAAGTTACTTCTAAGACACGGATGATAATGGTGAACACACCGCATAACCCATCAGGGGCGGTGTTGTCTGAACAAGATGCAAGAGAACTACAGGAAATTGCGCTGAAAAATAACTTACTGGTGTTGAGCGATGAAGTGTATGAGCGAATCATTTTTGATGACAAAAAGCACGAAAGCATTTTAAAATATCCTGCACTTGCTAATCAGAGCATTGCCGTTTTTTCATTTGGGAAAACGTTTCACGCTACGGGGTGGAAAGTCGGTTACGCGGTTGCGTCAGCCGCGTTAGCTTCTGAAATTAGAAAGGCCCATCAGTTTATCACGTTTAGCGTTAACACACCTACGCAATTTGCGTTGGCAGAATATATGGCACAGCCCGAAAACTATCTGAACCTCGGCAAATTCTATCAGCAAAAGCGCGATTTCTTTTTGCAGCAAATCAAAGGTTCATCGTTTATGCCGCTGCCCTGTTATGGGAGTTATTTTCAATTACTTTCGTATGAGGGGATATCTGAACTAAGTGAAAGAGAAATGGCGGTGTGGATGACGAAAGAGAAAAAGTTGGCACCCATTCCTATTTCTGTCTTTTATAAAGATGGTATAGACCAAAAGATACTCAGGTTTTGTTTTGCGAAGGGAGAGGAGACCTTAAGAAAGGCCGGGGAAATTCTAAAACAGATGTGAGTTCAAGATCCTCGTTTTGAACTCTTTGCAATTTGGAAATCGCAGAGCCAATAAAAGGAAAAATTATCTTTGAATAGGTGGCGAAGATTAGAAAATCTCCAAAAACGCTACGATAAATGGAGCCGAGATAAACAGCCCATCAAATCGGTCCAAGAATCCACCATGGCCTGGCAGACTGGTACCCGAGTCTTTGATTTCGATGCTTCTCTTCAACAGCGACTCAACCAAATCACCATACACGCCACCTACTATGATAATGGCGCTGATGCACATCCATTGCCAAAGCGCCAGCGACTTGAAAAAATAACCCATTGTTAGCGCCATCGTGATAGCCAATGCAGCTCCGCCAAAAACGCCTTCCCACGATTTCTTAGGAGAGATCCGCTCGAACAATTTTCGTTTGCCGAAAAAGTTGCCCGCGAAATAGGCCCCAGTATCCGTGGACCACAAAATGAACAAGCAGCCAAAAATAATTTCATAATTGTACTTACCATTTTCGAAGGCGGCAATGTGCATCAATGCCAAGGGTACAGCAATGTAAAATATCCCTAAAAAAGTAAACGCAATATTGGTGAAAGGCTTGCGCTCAAACTTTTTGTATAGCTTAATCATGTACACACACGAAAGCAGCGGAAAAAAAATAAAGTAGTAACGATAGGAGATTGTGCCGCGCTCAATAAAAAAAGAAAGAAAGAAAATGGTCATCCCGCAAATCATGCCGAATGTTTTTTGAGGTACCATACCATCTAAGCCTACCAGCTTGTAAAACTCGCGAAGCGACAAAAAGAAAATGATGAAGAATACAACAAGGTAAGTCCATTCACTGTAAACGATGCCAAAGATGATGCCCGCAGCACCCAGCAGTGCTGTGGCCAATCGTTGTGGAAGATTACTGAATTTTTTTGGAGTGGCGTTCAAGAAACAGAGGTTTTAAGTTCGTCTGATTTTTGTTTGAACAAAAAAAGCAGGGCTGCTGAAATGATGGTGAAAACTAAAATCGCATACCACGGTGCGGCTTCTTCTTTTTCCACATCGAGCGTTACAATTTTCTGTTGATACAAGTAGAGCATCAAAACAGAAAATCCATTATTAAAAAAATGTGCAAACATGGGCACAAGCAAATTACCTGACCAATAATACAGGTAACCGAACAATCCGCCTAACAACATGCGAGGCACGAACCCAAAAAATTGTATGTGAATCGCGCTGAAGAGAAAAGCGGATATCCAGATGGCAACATGGATATTGTTTGTTCCGCGCTGCAATTCACGCTGAATGATTCCACGAAATAAAAATTCTTCGCAAACTCCGGCACCGACACCCACCACTAACATGGCAACTGCAAAATCTCCGAAGCTTGTGAATTGGGTAAACATTTTGGTCAGCGTTTCTAGTCTTTCTTCATAACTCCGCGCCCACGTTTCAAACGACTTTAGAAAATCGGGAAAAACTATGTTTTTATTCCATTCAATGATGGCAGAATCTACCACTATAAACGAAATCATGATAAAAGTTGCTAGTAAAAGAAGAACCGTACTGTGTTTTTCCGTGCTATAACTCTTGATTCCGGCTCGTCTAAGTATTTTGTAAACCAAAAAAGGGACGAGCAGAAGCCCAAAGAGTGACGTAACGCCTTGCATCACCAAAAGAGAAGTTTTCATTTCGGGCGCAAACTGGCTGGTAGCTGCAGCCATCATAAAATCGTCCTCGCCTGTGTAAAAGAATGATCCCACCAGCGCACCAATGCCCGCCCCCAGCAAAGTGCCAACAAAGGCACTGGCTAGCACCGCTAACAGCACTAACCAAACTGGCCTTTTTTCAAACTGCTCCACAACGCTTCGGTTAAATACTATTATTTTTGATTTTCAATTTCAGATAAATCGCAAACAACGCTGTTTTTAAACGAATAATCAAACGTGGCGAAGATTGGAAACATAGAATTGGGCGAATTTCCCCTGCTCCTCGCTCCTATGGAAGATGTGAGCGATCCGCCTTTTCGTGCCGTGTGCAAGGAGGGCGGTGCCGATTTGATGTACACCGAGTTTATTTCGTCTGAAGGCCTGATACGCGATGCCGCCAAGAGTCGGCAGAAGCTTGATATTTTTGAATATGAAAGACCGATTGGCATCCAATTGTTTGGTGGCGACATCGGCAACATGGTGGAGTCGGCCAAGATTGCGACCGAAGTAAATCCCGATTTGATCGATATCAATTATGGCTGTCCGGTAAAAGCAGTGGCTTGTCGCGGTGCGGGCGCTGCGCTGTTACAAGACATCCCCAAGATGGTGCAGATGACAGCTGATATAGTGAAGGCTACTCACTTACCCGTAACAGTAAAGACACGTTTGGGCTGGGACGACAATACAAAAAATATTGTAGAAGTAGCCGAACGTTTGCAAGACATTGGTATCAAAGCTTTGACCGTTCATGGTCGAACGCGCGTACAGATGTACAAAGGCTCTGCCGATTGGACTTTGATTGGAAAAATCAAAGAGAACACTCGGATGAAAATACCCGTGTTCGGCAATGGTGACATCGACTCGCCTGAAAAAGCGGTGGAGTACAAAAATCGATATGGAGTAGATGGAATTATGATTGGCCGTGCGGCCATTGGCGCACCTTGGTTTTTCAACGAGGTAAAGCATTATTTTAAAACGGGCGAGCACCTGCCACCACCTACTTTGGCCATGCGGTTAAACGCCACGCGCAAGCATTTGGAGTTCTCCATTAAGTGGAAAGGAGAGAAGCTTGGCATTTTTGAAATGCGCAGGCACTATACCAACTACTTCAAAGGTGTAGCTGATTTCAAGCCGTTTAGGACGAGATTAGTACAGGCACTCAATGTCGAAGTTATTCATCAGATTCTAGATGAGGTAGCAGATGTTTATGAAAGGGAGTTGGTTTAATTGTACTAACTACGCAATCTTAGCTACTAAGGTCAACGCATTTGTTTTTTGAAATAAAAAAACCCCACTCTCGCGGGGTTTCTTTTTTTGGGTGGGCGATGGGACTCGAACCCACGACCCTCAGAATCACAATCTGATGTTCTAACCAACTGAACTACGCTCACCGAAAAACCAACCACAAACTCGATTGGGACTGCAAAGGTAGGTAGCTTACTGGAAAATGCAAAATGGAAACTCAATCCCTATTAAATGCCATGCGTTCGCCCATCTTTTGCTCATCAAAAATACCATCGGCATACGCCAAATGTCCTGAAATCCAAGTATGGGTGACGGCTGATTGGAAGGTCTGTCCTTCGAATGGTGACCAGCCACACTTGGCCAAAATATTTTCTTTTTTCACCGTCCAGGGTTGGTGCGGGTTTACCAACACCAAATCAGCATAATAGCCTTCGCGGATGAAACCACGCCTGTCGATCTGAAAAAGAATGGCCACGTTGTGGCTCATCTTTTGAACGATTTGCTCAATGGCAATTTTGCCTTGGTGATGCAACTCCAACATGGCCATTACGCTGTGCTGCACCAGCGGTCCTCCCGAGGGTGCTTGAAAATATCCCTGTTGCTTTTCCTCAATGGTATGTGGAGCATGATCGGTGGCAATTACATCAATGCGGTTATCTATCAACGCTTTCATTATTTCGGCTTGGTCACTTGCTTTTTTAATGGCAGGGTTCCACTTGATGTTCATTCCTAATCGGGCGTAATCTGCATCATTAAACCACAAATGGTGTATACATGCCTCTGCAGTAATCTTCTTCTTCTCCAACGGCAGCGTGTTGTCAAACAGATGTGTTTCTTTGGCCGTTGAAATATGTAAAATGTGTAAACGGGTGCCGTGCTTCTTTGCCAACCCAACAGCAAAAGATGACGATTTGTAACACGCATCCTCATTGCGGATCAATGGATGATACGTTACAGGGCAATTGTCTCCATACTTTTCTTTGTAATCGGCCAGATTTTTACGGATGGTGGGCTCATCTTCGCAGTGGGTAGCAATGATGGAAGGAAACTTTGAAAAAATTGATTCCAATATAGTTGGGTCATCTACTAACAAATTGCCCGTGGACGAACCCATAAATATTTTTAACCCACACACATTTTTAATGTCAGTCTTCAATACCTCTTCCAAATTATTATTTGACGTGCCCATGAAAAAGGAATAGTTCGCGAGCGAATCGCGTGAAGCAATTTGATATTTATCTGCCAGCAACGATTGTGTGAATGCTGGCGGATTGGTATTAGGCATTTCCATAAAACTTGTAACGCCCCCAGCCACCGCAGCCCTTGACTCCGTAAAAATGGTGCCTTTATGGGTAAGCCCCGGCTCACGAAAGTGCACTTGGTCATCAATGGCGCCCGGCAGCAACCACTGGCCACGCGCGTCCACCACTTCAGAAGCGACTTGGTTTTGCAGGTCACCACCTACTTTTTCAATAAATGGGCCTTTAATAAATATATCGCCTTCAAAGACCTTGCCTTCGTTGACTATTTTTGCATTCGTGATTAAGGTAGACTTCATTACCTTGTAAAGATAAAGCGATACTCATGCAATGGCAAGAATTTAAACTGAACAAGCAACTGCTCGATGCCGTAGCCGAGGCGGGTTTCACCTCACCTACCGAAGTGCAGGAGAAATGCATTCCCGCCATTATGGGTGGCGCACAAATTATCGGCATTGCGCAAACCGGCACGGGCAAAACAGCAGCGTACTTGTTGCCCATTTTGATGAAAACAAAATTCGCGCAAGGGCAAGATGCACGTGTATTGATATTAGTGCCGACCAAGGAATTGGTGGTGCAAGTCGCTTCGCACACGCTAGCATTAGCAAAATATACTGACCTACGCACGGTTTCTATCTATGGCGGCATTGGCCCGAAGACGCAAATAGAAAATATTCAAAAGGGTGTTGATATTCTTATTGCTACGCCTGGTAGGTTTATGGAATTGTATCTCCGCAAAGAAATAGTAACGAAACACATCAAGACTTTGGTATTAGACGAAGCTGACCGTATGATGGACATGGGCTTTATGCCGCAGCTGAGGAAGATATTTGAGGTAATCCCTAGCAAAAGGCAGAACCTATTGTTCTCTGCTACTTATCCCGCCAAGGTAGAAAGACTGGCAGAAGAGTTTATCGAGTTTCCAATGCGCGTGGAAATTACACCACAAGCGACTGTGGCCAAAAAAGTAGAGCAAGAACTTTATCACATCCCCAACCTGCGCACCAAAATCAACTTTCTCGAAAAACTACTGGTCGGCCAGGAGGAATTCTCGCGCGTGATGATTTTTACGCGCACCAAAGAAGTAGCCGATAACATTTTCAAATACCTCGACCGAAAGGGCATGGGGCCTGTGAAAGTGGTTCATTCCAATAAAGGGCAGAACACGCGCATCAATTCGATGAACGAGTTCAAAGAAGGCAACTTAAGAATTTTGGTTGCAACCGATGTGGCCTCACGGGGAATTGATGTGGTTAATGTATCACACGTAATCAATTTTGATGTTCCGATTGTGTACGAAGATTATGTGCACCGAATCGGCCGAACGGGTCGTGCGTTTCAAAGCGGCAAAGCGATTACGTTTGCTACGAAAGCAGAAACGTATCACATCAAGCAAATTGAAAAAATCATTCGCGAGCAAATTCCCGTAACGGAATTGCCAGCCGATATTGAAATAGCTGAAACGCCATTTGAAGAAAAACAAGACATGGCACGGGAAATCGACCGCCAGCGCAAGCGCGAAGACCCCGAATACAAAGGGGCTTTTCACGAGCGAAAGTAGAGGATGTGTATAAAATTACTAATTTTGTGTGTATGAAAACAACGCGCACTAATATTGTTTTAAGGGATGATTTCATTAGAACAATTATTCAATATGGGGAAGTCAAGACAAAAAGGGAGGCTGTTGATAAAGCACTCGAGATGTACTCAAATTGGTTGAAGCGGCAAAGACTAAGGTCGCTACGTGGAAAGATAAAATGGGAAGGGGATTTGATGAAAATGCGCGAAGGTCGCTTATGATTTTTGATTCCTCTGTTTGGATTAATTTTTTTCGTGGCGTCAGATCAGAATCGACCCAGCTGTTAGATGAGCAACTTCTGGACTACGGAGCAGACGTGCACTTATGCCCTCCCATTTTTCAAGAGATTCTGCAGGGCTTACGTTCAGAAGACAATCCTGAATCGATCAAGGATTTATTGATGACATCGAGCTTGCTTCAACTTGATCCTTACTTCGTGGCAGATAATGCCGCAGCAATCTACCGGTCACTACGCACAAAAGGGATAACGATCCGAAAGCCGAATGACTGCATTATAGCTTTCTATGCAATTCACTTCAACCTAGTGCTTGTGCACAGTGATTTCGATTTCGACAAAATCGCGAAGCATACAGCTTTAAAAGTCTACAACACAAAAAAATAAAGCCAACCTTTTCTGGTCGGCTTCATCTTCAAATTTTCAAATGAGTTAATTCTCAAATTGACTTACCCATTCATCGAAATCAAGAACTCTTCGTTGTTGCGTGTGCCCTTCATTTTCGATTGTAAGAACTCCATTGCCTCCACCGAATTCATGTCGGCCATAAACTTGCGCAGTATCCACACACGCTGTAGTTCTTCTTCTTTCATCAACAAGTCTTCGCGTCTGGTACCCGAGGCAGGCACGTCAATCGCTGGG
>JBJTHA010000232.1:0-14660 GCA_046094265.1 Cytophagales bacterium | reverse complement strand
GGAGAATACACCGGTAGAAGTGTCGTTTGGTACAGTGGTGGTAGAACGCATAGTAGACGTAATTTGTCTGCTGGCACTCATTGCTCTTTCTTTTGTGGCCGAGTGGTCTAAGCTTAAGTCGTTTATTGATTCGCTCGATTTTGGCAAGGGTGGCGATGGGATCCACATTCCTATTTGGGTGTATGGCCTCGCGTTGGTCGGCATCGGGGCGTTGGTTGGATTGTACCTGCTGCGTAAGAACGTGAAGTTGTTGGCGATCATCAAGGGATTCAAGGAGGGTTTGATGGCCGTCTTCCGTCTAAAAAACAAAGGGTTGTTCATCGTCTATTCGCTTGCCATTTGGGTAGCCTATTTTGTTATGAGCTATTATGTCATCAAAGCCTTTCCGGAAACGGAGAACCTTGGCTTTAGTGCAGTGCTCACCCTGTTTGCCATCGGTTCCATTGCGATGGCTGCGCCATTGCCGGGCGGAGCCGGCTCTTACCATACGTTGGTTCCATTGGGATTGGTGATGTTATACAATTTGCCGCAAGCAGATGCAGTGGCGTTCGTATTTATTTTCCACGCATGGCAAACTGCATTGATGATTTTGTTAGGCTTAATTTCTTTACTCACCAGTTGGATGAAGATGCGGCAGGTAAAGAATTAATGTTTTTCATTCTGCCTTACTTTGTACATCCAGTCATACCTGTTGGGTTGCATGTAAAGAGGGTATTGATCTTTCCCCCAAGCATCAAATTTAAAATTCCCACTCCAATGGGCTTCAGTTTGGTTCATTAAGATGATTTTTATTGGCGAAAGCACGATGGGCGAAATGGCGTTGGTTGGAAGGTAAACAGGCGAATAAAAAGGTACGTGATTTCGGAGCCTCCTAGTAATGTAAATACTGGCGAGTTTTTCTTTCAAGACATTTGAAGTTGACTCGATCGTTGTTACCTGTGCAAAAGACGAAAAGACAATTGCCAAGACTAGGTATGTTGTCAGTGCAGCCCTCATTATATGACTCTAAACGAAAACTGTTACGAATGTATTCAAGAAAATGATGACTTTTGCGTGCAATGAATTCAGCTTTAAAAATTAGGTCGATCGAAGAAGCACAAGAAACTGTGAAATCATGGCAGGCGAGCGGTGAAAAAGTTGTTTTCACTAACGGCTGCTTCGATCTCCTACATTTGGGTCATGTTGATTATCTGGAGAAAGCCCGCAATCTGGGCAACCGCTTAGTGATTGGCTTAAACACCGATGACTCGGTCAGCCGGTTCAAAGGGCCCGAACGCCCCTTGCAAGATCAGCAATCCCGGGCACGGATTCTGGCCTCGTTGCAGTTTGTTGATTTAGTAGTTTTTTTCAACGAAGACACACCCCTAGGCTTGATTTCTGCGTTAACACCCAATATTCTGGTGAAGGGAAGTGACTATTTGGCAGAAAATATTGTTGGCGCAGATGTTGTAAAAAAGGTTGGAGGCGTAGTGAAAACAATCGACTTTGTGCCGGGTTATTCTACTACGCGAATAGTAGAGAAAATTAAACGAACAATAAATCAATAAGAAAAATGGGAGCACTTGTTATCACAGGATTTTTTATGATGGTAGGGTGGATTGTAAGTTCACGCCTGAAGGCAAAATTTAAAAAGTATTCGGAAATACAGTTAGCCAGAGACTTAACGGGGGCAGAAGTAGCGCGCCTCATGTTGGCTGACAACGGCTTACAAGATGTAAAAGTCATTTCGGTAGAGGGCCAACTAACCGACCATTACAATCCTGCCGAAAAAACGGTTAACCTCAGCCAAGAAGTTTTTTATGGTAGAAACGCGGCCGCCACTGCTGTGGCAGCCCACGAATGTGGACATGCAGTTCAACACGCAAAGGCTTATCAATGGTTAGAGTTTAGATCCGCCATGGTTCCCATCCAAAGTATCAGTGCCAAAATCATCAACTTTATTTTTATTGCTATGATGTTTGGTGCTTTCGCCATCAAAGGTTTATTCTCGATGGATACCGCGTTACTAATCATCATTGCCTGTTATGGTGTTTTTGCGCTGTTTGCAGTGGTTACATTACCGGTGGAATTTGATGCTAGCAAGCGTGCATTGGCGTGGATTGAAAATAGAGGAATCGTTAACAGGCAAGAGCATGACATGGCCAAAGATGCGTTAAACACCGCGGCCATGACATACGTAGTAGCTGCCATAGGAGCAATTACAATGCTGCTCTATTACGTGATGATTTATTTGGGTAGAAGAGATTAATTTTTCTCAACCGTCTCACAAAGGCCCGAGCTTTTATCAGGCCTTTTTTGGTCACTAGTTATTTTTTGATTTGCTCTGCGATCATTCAAATACATACGTTCAAAAATTGTAACATCACGGGTTTCGATAAAATAAATGAAGCACCGCAGTCGAGTACACAGCTTGTGCTGCTACTTGGGGAAAGAGACAATTTTCAAATAGGACATTAAAAGTCTGGCTTAAAACCAGACTTTTTTGATCGGTATACACCAAGCGTGCTCCCATCAGCCCTAAGTAAAAGTTACAATCTAACGAGCGGGTGGTTGTAATCTACTACCTGGAAACGTATCGACCAGCGCACCTGTCAGTCGTATCAAATCCAGTTTGGTAGCGAGGCCAGAAAAAATAGCCGCAAATTTTTCAAGCGCGGCCGCCCGATAGTTTTCTTGCACAATGCGCAAATCAATGGCACTGAGTGCACCGTTCTTATATCGCTCATTGGCTAAGCTTAGGTTAAGTTCAGCTGCCTGTAGTTTTACAATCGCAATTTGTACCAATTGCTTCCGCAAGTTATAGAAATCATATCCGGCCAATAGGCTGTTTTCCAAACTGACTTTCAACTGCTCGGTAGTGAGCTTGGCCATCTTTTCTTGGATCTGCGCATTATCAACGGCTCGCCTCAACTGGCTGCCATTAAATAAGGTGTAGCGCAACGAAATATTGGCGTAGGCACCGTAGGAGTTACCCAGTTGAGTTTGTTGTGTAAGAGCGGTTTCATTCACGGTTAAAAACACGGGTTGCGTAAGGTCTCGGTTTAAATAGCCCACGGTGTTTTCGATAGTATTGCCCGTGTTGGAGCGGAAATTGGCAGTGAGTTGGTCTAAACTTCCCGTGCCGCCAACATTCAACAATAAAGATGGATAGAGATTGGATTGTGCATTGCGCATTACATTATGCGTCAACTCTTGCGAAATATACTGGTTGCGCAAATTGGTATTGGAACTAAACATTTTCTCGCGTAAGTCCTCATAACGGTATTCTTCGTTTTCAATCTCCAGCGGATTGGTCAACTTGTAAGCAGTATTTATTTTTTGGTTGAGCAGCACATTCAAATTACGAATGGAATTCTTCACCACAATTTCTTGCAACAGAACATTTGCTGAGTCGGTGAGATAGTTATTTTGTTCTTGCAGCACATCAAAACTAATGGCTGACCCCAAGCTCTTCTTCAGCTTAACGTAGATATAGCGCTCTTTCGAAAAATCGCGGTTCTTGATCAGCACTTGCAGCCGCTCTTTCTCTAGCACCGCTTGGTAATAAGAGAGTATAATCGATTGCACGGTGCTTTCCATCACAAAAGCAGCGTTGCCCTTACTTAACATCTCTAATTGCTCCAAGCGTTGCTTTGCGATTTTTACTCCAAATCCATCAAACAACGTAAACTGCACATCGAGTTGGCCAAGTACATTATCTACTATGTTTAAGCCTGCTACAGCAAATGGGTTGGCAGGCTTACGCTGGATGATGTTATTATTTTGGCTAGCCGAAAGATTTACTGTCGGCAATCGGCCCGCCATGCCCCACGTGTTGTTACGTGAAGCAGCTTCTACATTTAATTTTTGAATTTGAACTCCAAAGTTGTTGGATAAGCCTATTTCAATGGCACGTGCAAGGCTAAGGGTATCTTGGGCATTGCTGGTGCTTAGGGCTGCCAGCCATAGGCTGCAAGCTGCAAGCTGAACTAACCTTCGGCACTGAGGCACTCTACCAACAAGCATGCCTAGTCTAAAGCTTATCGCTTGCGGCCGAAAGCCAATGGAATCAAAAAACCTAAACGTGCTTAACAGAAACATGCTTGCTGCTGACATACGAGTAAATAGCGGGAATCACAAAAAGAGTTAAGGCAGTCGCGAACATCATCCCCCCGATAACTGCGATACCCATGGACACACGGCTTTCAGAACCTGCACCCAAGGCCAACGCGATGGGTAAGATTCCGAGTATGGTGGAGAGGCTTGTCATTACTATGGGGCGGAAACGTGATGCGGCTGCCTCTTTCACCGCATCGAGTAGTGGAAGACCCTGTTCCTTGCGCTGGTTGGCAAACTCCACGATCAAAATTCCATTCTTTGTTACCAACCCAATAAGCATAATAATTCCTATTTGGCTGAATACATTCAACGTTTGGTTAAAATACCATAATGAAATTAACGCTCCCGCCAAGGCGAGCGGCACCGTGAATAGGATGATAAAAGGATCTCGAAAACTCTCAAACTGACCTGCCAGGATTAGGTAAATAATCGCTAGCGCAATCATAAAAGCAAGGTAAATGCTGGATGAACTTTCAGCAAACTCGCGCGAAGCGCCATCCAAGCTGGTAGAATAACTTTCATCCAACACGTCATCGGCAATCTTCTGCATTTCTCTAATGCCATCGCCCAAGGCTACACCTTTTGCTAATTGTGCCTGCACCTTGGCGGATGAGTAGCGATTGAAACGGAACAGTTGAGGTGGGCTACTTAGCTCTTCAAACTGCACTAGGTTATCTAATTGAATTAAATCTCCTCTTTTGTTTTTTACATATAGTGTTTTCAAATCCAAGGGCTCGTTGCGATTGCCACGCTCCACCTGCCCTATAATCTGATATTGTTTTCCATCCATCACAAAATTTCCAAAGCGCGAGCCGCTCAAACCCAATTGAAGTGTTTGTGAAATGTCCATCACGTTTACACCCAATGTGCGGGCTTTGTCTCTGTCGATAGTGATATTGATTTCGGGTTTGTTGAATTTGAGGTCCAAATCAACAAATGCAAACAAGGGGCTAGCCGAAGCTTTCTGCATAAATTGTGGCAACACTTTTTTGAGTTTTTCTATATCAGCAGCCTGAATAACAAACTGCAAAGGAAAGCCACCGCGCCTGTCGCCAATGGTTTGTGCTTGTGTGGTAAACGTTCTGATACCTGTAAATTTTTTTGCCTTGCCGGTAATGTCGTCCACAATATTTTGTTGCGTGCGTGTGCGCTGCTTGGGGTCATTTAAAATCACACGTACAAAGCCTGAGTTAACTCCTGCGTTGCCAAAGCCGGGGGCTGTTACACTTACCATACCATTTCTTTCCGGTACTTCATCCGCTATAAATTGAGTGAGTTCTTTAACGTAACGATCCATGTATTCAAACGTGGCGCCCTCTTGCGCTTGTGCTTGCAAGCGGAACTCGCTGCGGTCTTCGAGCGGTGCCAATTCAGACGGAGTGACTTTTCCCAGCAGGTAGATCAACGCACCTGAGACGAATATAATAACGAAGGCGAGCCAACGGTTTTTCATAAATCCTGCCAAGGTATTGGAATAACTTTGTGTGAGCCACTCAAAAAATGGCTCTGTTTTTCGGTAGAGCCAAGGTTGTACGGTTCTTCGTTTCAAAATCTTGGCACTCATCATGGGTGTGAGCGTAAGCGATACAAATGCAGAAATAGCAACAGAACTCGCCACTACCAATCCAAATTCACGGAACAACCTTCCCGTGAGGCCTTGCAAGAAAATAACAGGCAGAAATACGGCCACTACTGAAATGGTGGTGGAGATAACCGCAAAATATATTTCGGTCGACCCTTTACGCGCTGCTTCCTCAGGATCCTCGCCCTCCTCCACTTTCACATAAATGTTTTCTAGTACAACAATGGCATCGTCTACCACAATACCAATGGCCAACACAATTCCTAATAACGTGAGTACATTAATCGTGAAGCCCAACAGGTACATCACAAAAAAAGAACCAATCAATGAAATCGGAATAGTGGCAATGGGGATAACCGTGGTGCGCCAGTCGCGTAGGAAAAGGAAAATGATGGACAGTACCAGACAAAATGCAATGATGATGGTTTCTTCTACCTCGGAAATGGAGGCTCGGATGTACTTGGTTGAATCGTAACTCATTTGATAGCTCACATCTTGCGGCAAGTCGCGCTGTATCTGGTCGAGCTTTTTGTACAGGCGATTGGCAATGTCAATATTATTAGCACCGGGCTGTGCTACAATTGCCAATGCGCACCCCGGGATTCCGTCTCTGCGCAAAATGGTTCGCTCGTTTTCTGGCCCCAGTTTGGCGTAACCAATGTCGCTAAGGCGAACAACATTGTCCCCCTGCTCTTTGATAATGAGGTTGTTGAAATCTTCTTCGTTTGTAAGCCGGCCCAATGTGCGCACTGTTAATTCCGTTGTCTGACCTTCCACACGGCCTGCCGGCAATTCTACATTTTCGCGGTTGAGCGCTTGCAACACATCCGATGGGGCTAGTTTGAGTGAAGCTAGTTTGATGGGATCCATCCAAATGCGCATGGAGTAACGTTGTTGCCCCCAAATTTGCACAGCGCTTACACCGGGGATGGTTTGAATGCGCTCTTTGAACATCACTTCTGCCACTCGCGAAATCTCCAACAGGTTTCGCTTATCACTTCTAACGGTTAAGAAAATGATCGGGCTGGAGTCGGCATCTGCCTTTTCCACTACAGGCGGATCAACATCTTGGGGTAGCCTGTTCAATGCACCGGAAACTTTATCGCGCACATCATTAGCGGCAGCTTCAATGTTTACCCCCAATTCAAACTCAACGGTAATATTGCTGCGGCCTTCGCGGCTCACAGAAGTAAGTGTGCGGATGCCGGGAACACCATTGATAGCATCTTCTAAGGGCTCGGTAATTTGGGATTCAATTACATCTGCGTTGGCACCGATGTACGAAGTAGATACGGTAACTACGGGCGGATCAACGCTTGGGAACTCGCGCACACCCAAAAACGAAAAACCAATTACCCCAAACAAAATAATCACCAGCGACATTACAATAGCGAGCACGGGTCGGTTAATGCTGACGGTAGATAAACTAGCCATTTTTGGATTGCTGATTTAGATTGCTGATTTACAAATTACTTTCACTTGCCTTTTCAAGGTATTCATTTCACCAAGCTCACCGTATCCATTTTTACAATCTTTATATCGATGCCCTGCCGCAACTGCAAAATGCCAGTTGTTAACAGTGTGTCACCTGCTTTTAAGCCCGACAACACCTCCAAGGATTTTTCCGTGCGGATGCCGGTTTCTATTTTCACTTCTTTGGCTTTTCCGTGATCCGCTATAAATACTTTCTTTCCACCTTGATCGGGTATAACCGCTTCGGACGGAACTAAAATCGCATCGTCAATAGATTTAAGGATTAACTGTACTTTCACAAACTGCCCGGGAATCAACCGACCGCTTTTATTTTCTGAAAGGGCACGAATTTTTAACGTTCGCGTTTCTGGGTCAATACGAGGCTCTACCGCATATACTTGCCCCTCGTAAACCGTTAAATCATTTTCAATGCTAAAAACAACTTTTTCTCCACGCTTCACTTGCGCACTGTACCGCGCAGGCACTGCAAATTCAATTTTTGCAGGCGAGATATTATATAAAGTTGCCACCGCGGTAGTCGGTGTGATGTACGCCCCTTGGCTCACGTACCGCAACCCGATCACACCATCAAAAGGAGCTTTTATGCGTGTCTTTTCTAGCTGTGCTTCCAGAAGTTTAATATCGGCCACGGTGGTGTTGAGCCGGTTGAGCGCATTGTCATACTCTTCTTGGCTGATGGCGTCCTTCTCTAACAATTTGCGCTGGCGAAATTCATTGTCTTGGTTGAGTTTTTGATTATATTTTTGTTTCTGTAGCTGCGCTTGAATTTCTTCATTGTTGATTTCGAGCAACAAGCTACCTTTTCCTACCGCCTTGCCCTCTTCAAACAACAATTTGGTAATCTTGCCAGAAGACTCACTCTTTAACTCCAGCGACTCGTTGGCCAACACCGAACCGGTTACAATTAATTTGTTATCCAGTTTGGACGCTCGAAGCGCCAGCCCCTCTACCATCAGCTTGGGCTTTTGCCCTGCTTGGGGGCTCGCCTGCTGGGTCTCCTCTTTGTCAGTAAATAATTTAAGCTTGGGCAAGGCCAACAAAAAAATGACTACTACCAAAATGGCCGTTGTTACGATCGTCTTTTTCATTCAAAAAATCAATTGGGGCTATCCGCTAACATCAAAAAATGTTGGTGCATTTTCACTACCTGGGGCACCAATAGCTCAGTTTCATCATTCACCAAAACAAAATCTGCGCGGCTAATTTTCTCTTTTTCGTCCATTTGGTTGCGTATGATCTTCACTACATCTTCAGCCGTTCGATGCGAATCTCTCGTTAACACGCGCGTAACTCTCAACGTTTCGGGGGCTGTCACCACTACTATTTTATCCATCAACTGGTACGACCCTGACTCAAAAAGTAAAGCAGCTTCTCGCAACACATACTTTTGATCGCGGTGAGTAGCCACCCATTGTTGGGCATCTAAGGCCACCCGCGGATGCACCAGCTCATTGAGTTTTTTCAATTTCGCAGCATCATTAAAAACCGTTTGGCTTAAGTAGCTGCGATTGAGAGTACCATCACTATTGTAAGACAAACTTCCGAATTCGGTTTTGATTTGCTCCATCACTATTCCGTCAGTGGTCATAATACTTTTCGCTCGGCTGTCGGCATCGTATACGGGAATACCCAAACAAGAGAAAATTTTACAAACAAGGCTTTTGCCCGATCCGATGCCACCTGTTATACCAATTTGCAAAGGCCTCATCACGGCTGTAGTATGATCACCGTATCTACGTGTAACACCTCTACAAATTCGGGTTTATTTGTAATCTTGGGTTGGTTAGCATCCCAACGCAAGCCCATTTGACTCTTCTGCCGGTGAAAATCTTCCAAACGTTTTTCGGGAACCAACAAGCGGCAGCCAATACTATCAACGAGTTGCTTCTCCCGGTTTTCTTTTCGAACCGACTTGATGTTCACATACAACTCTACCACGCGGCCTACCTCAAACATCACTTTTACCTGTGGAGGACTGCGTTTAACAAATAAGCTTGGTACTACGATTTCAATGTCATCTTCAAAATTTCCATTGAGTTGATTGGATGCGACCACAACAGTTAAAGAATCGGGCAATGTACCCAGAATAGATTTTGGACCGATGAGTTCAACAGAATCGGGCACTACCATCACTGGACTCACGCGGCCAAAGTTTTGTTGATAGGTAACGTTAGCGGCATCGGCAAATATTTTAAATCGGTGCGAGTCAATTTCATCGAGCTGCAGCTTCAATGTATCCGTTACAATATAGTTGATCTTCAATTTCCCCACTTGAGGCTGCAACACTGGGGTGAGTGATACCCCTGCTAGCTTCTTTACTTCCGTGGGTCGATCCAAAGGAATAGTTAACTCGGGCTGTTTGAACCCTATATATTCACGGAAAAGCTCCCAACCCGTGCCATTTACGTTGAGTGTGATTCGGTTCGGCAATGTTTCGATCGGTACGTACTTTTCAAGGTTATAGTCGAAGCGAAGCGGAAACCGTACATCGGTTGAGTAGCTTTTGTTGAGCGCATTAAAAAACCAAAAAACTAGCGCAGTTAATATGCACGAAAAGGCCGCTCGCCAGTTCGTTCTGTCGAAACGAAAAAGATTTACAATGGCTTTGAGCATTTTCATCTACTGCCCAAAATAGTGGCTTATTTCTTGTCTTTAAATGCCTTTGTAGATTCCATTGAAATGGAAGACTTAGAGAATTTGATTCTTCCGCCTCGCTCCACTTCCAGTACCACAGTTTCGTCTTGCACTTCATCTACCCGTCCATGTACTCCGCCTACGGTAATAACATAGTCACCTTTTTTTACTTCTTCACTAAATTTTTTTTGTTCTTTAGCTTTTTTCTGTTGTGGACGAATCATGAAAAAATAAAAAACTACAATAATGCCTATCATTGGCAAAAAACTAATCCACGATGACTGCGGCTGTGCTTGCAATAAAATTGAATACATATACTTGTTTTGAATTTTAGGGACGCAAGTTATCTTTAAAAACACAACTGCCCAAATAACCGCGGGTTTTCAAATAGTCCTTCTGCTCATCGGGGTTGTAAAAGTGGCTGCCAATCATGCATCGTCCGCGCGGAACCTAACACCACGCCTTACACGCTTACATAAGTTGCGTGAAAAAAGCCTTAAGCAAGTATGGATGGGCGGGCGTGAAAGTAAGATACCGAAATGATACCAATCAAATGTTAAAAGCAAATTCATAAAACATTCTGGCTAGCATTGAAGAATACTGGTCAGTAGGCTCACCTTTGTGTCTCACCTGTTCTTCAGTAATCTTATACTTGTAAAGTAGCCTTCTTTGATAAGTGCAATCAATTCTTCTTGCGTGGGATTGATCTGGTAAAAAGTATCGGATTTGTATTTCATCTCTTTTACGGCATACTTTTTCCGTAATTTCTTCATCACTTCCTTTTCTTTTTTCTCTTCGCCAATGTCAATGCTCATAAAGAGCAAGTTGCCGTTTGCTTCGCGCTGAATTACGCGCAATACCCATTGATTATTGGTTTTAAAATTTACGAAGTAATAGTTTTGGTACGTTTTGAGTACCAGCGTGTCGCTGAGTGAGCCGTTGGTTAACCAATCTTTTTGGTCTTTATCTTTGGCGCGGTAGCCCCAAGCTTCAATGATGAGCGTGTCGCCCAACTCTCCCGTTTTGCGGTCGCGCACTTGGTACACACCCCGCAATTCTGCCGGAACTTCTTTTAGTGCTGTAATGCCCGCTGGTTGGGCTTGTGGGAAGGAAACCTCTTTGCAGGAGTATAGCAATGTAGACCAAAACAAAAGCACCAAAATATTTTTCATCATAAATAGTTTAAAACTGTAACGAGCAACAGGGTTTGTCTATTACTTGGTTTCAACAAATGTTTTATACGCGGGGTGCGGATAGAGGTAAAAGCCCTCACCGGTCTTTTCTCCGAGTTTACCTTTATCGATATAGTCTTTCAATAAAGCCGCAAAAGCTTGTGATGCAGCATCGGGGCGGTCTTTCACCACGTGCCAAGCAGTATCTAACCCAATGTTATCCAATATACCAAACGGGCCCACGGGCATGTTAAAGTTCACCATCCACGACTTATCAATATCTTCAATGCTGCCCACATCCGCTGTTTTTAGTTTTCCTGCCGCACCAATCAACGACATTAGCATGAAATTAAAAATGTATCCGGGCGATTCCTTTTTTACCAAAACCGGAACTTGATTTAAGCGCTTAGCAAAATCCATTAACAACGTAACAATTGCGGGATCGGTGCCCGGGTGCGGCATAATGTCTACCACCCGTGCCGTAAACACATCATGAAAATGAAATGCACAAAATTTTTCCGGTCGACCAGAAATATCGGCAAATTGTGAAGGCAGCAAATAAGAAGTGTTGGTCGTGAAGACTGTTTTGGCGGGCGCCAACGCACCAAATTGTTTCCAAACTTTTTGTTTGATGCTCACTTCTTCTGTTACGCTTTCGCTGATGATGTCGGCATCGTGCACTGCTTCGGATGGATTAGTCGTGAACTTAATTCGCGCAAGAATCGCAGGCTTATCTTCTTCTTTAATGATGCCCTGCCTAACCGCATACTTCAACACCTTGTGCATTACTTTGAGCGATTGTTCCAATGCGCTTTCGTGGATGTCGTAGACCGTAACTGAATACTTTGAGATGGCCGCTTGCAAACCAATTCTACTTCCTAGCGTTCCGGCACCAAGAATGAGGACGTTTTTTATTTCTTGCATAGTTGATTCGGTGATGAGTTGATTCGATGATTCGTTGGTTTCAAATTTAACTTCATCAACAAGTTATCAAATCAACGAATTAAAAATAGCTTTTCTCGCATTCTCTGCACATGCTTTGATAACATAAATCAACGAGGCAAACCGCGGGTCTTGTGTATGGCCTTGTTTGTAGCGGTAATAAATTTGTTGGCAAATCACGCCTACCTTAAAACTTCCGAACACGTAATAGAAAACAATGTTGTCAATGTTGGATTGTGATTTTTCTGCATAGTACTGAGCCATTTCATGGCGTGTCATGTTGCCCGGCATCCACGTAAGGTTGAAAGGTTTTAATGCATCCGAGTCGTTGGCTTCTGCACAATAGGCGAGCGTAGTTCCCAAATCCATCAGTGGGTCGCCAATGGTCGCCATCTCCCAATCCAAAATCGCTTTAATTTCAGTGAGGTCATAGGGATTGAGCACGAGGTTATCATACTTGTAATCGTTGTGGATGAGCGAAGCCTTTGTGGAGGCAGGAATATTTTTTTGCATCCAATCTGCCGCTTCGTTCATGGCGGTAATATCATCCGTTTGGGCGTTGAAGTAGCGCTTCGTCCATCCTTCCACTTGCCGCTGCACATAGCCTTCGGGTTTGCCCAGTTGGTCAAGCCCTGAAGATGTGATGTCGAGCTGGTGAAGCTGTACCAATTGGTCAACGGTAGCTTTTGAAAGTTGATGGAACGTTGCGGGTTCTATTGTCATTCCTTTTGGTACGCGGTTTCGCAGGATGACTCCATTCACCCGTTTCATCAAATAGAACTTTGCACCAATGACATTCTCATCGCTGCAAAGCAAAACCGGTTCAGGTGCTTTTGTAAAGCCAGCCTTTCGCAAAAATGACAGCACGTTGTATTCGCGCTCCATATCGTGTGCCGACTTAATGTTCGCACCGAAAGGTGGCCTGCGTAAGATGTATTCTTCCTTCTCTGCTTGAATTAGATAAGTAAGGTTTGAATACCCACTCGGAAACTGCTGAATGGAAACTTCTCTGGCGATGCCGTGCTCATTCAAGTAAGCAGCTAGTTTTTCTTGATTCAGTTCTTCGCCTGTGCGGATGGAAGAAGGTTGATCGAGCATGGCGTAAAGTTAGAAATTTTGAATGGACCATTATTAACACTTTAAATCATTGATTAGTAACGTCAACCTTATATATTTTCTCTTGTTGATCGTATTTCAATTTGCTGTTTCATGCGCGACCTAGTTTGTCACGGGTGCTCGCCTCAATTGGAAATTTTGGCCGAGATATACTTTGCGCACGAGCGGATCGTCTGCCAATTCTTGCGCAGTACCAGCCTTAAAGAGTTTTCCCTCCACCATCAAATACGCGCGGTCCGTAATAGCCAGTGTTTCGTCTACATTGTGGTCGCTGATGATAATCCCTATGTTTTTCTTCTTCAACTTCGCTACAATGCCCTGAATTTCTTCTACCGCAATTGGATCCACACCGGCAAACGGTTCATCTAACAACACAAAGCTAGGGTCTACGGCCAAAGCGCGGGCAATCTCCGTTCTCCTGCGTTCACCTCCCGAAAGCACCATCCCCAAATTCTTGCGTACGTGCGTTAAGCTAAACTCTTCCAGCAGCGATTCTACTTTTTCCTTTCGTTCCGTCTGACTCATTTCGCGCATTTCCAGCGGAGCCAAAATGTTTTCCTCTACGGTAAGGCCGCGGAATACTGAGGCTTCTTGCGCCAAATAACCAATCCCACGTTTTGCTCGTTGGTACATGGGTAAGTCGGTGATGTTCTCATCATTCAGGTAGATATTACCTTCATTGGGTTTGATCAAACCCACAATCATATAAAAACTGGTGGTTTTGCCTGCGCCATTGGGTCCAAGTAAACCTACTATCTCACCCTGCTGCACTTGCACCGACACTTTGTTCACTACGGTGCGCTTCTTGTATTTCTTTACCAGATTTTCTGAACGTAGAATCATTGCCTTCTAATCAAACTTTAAATCTTTCAATCTCAACTGAATGGAAGTCATTCCATTGTAATTGTTTTCTTCTACCGTAAATGCCATACGAAACGAATCGCCTGTGGCCAAACGATCGTAATAGCCTGCCATATCAAACCCGACCACGGTTATCGCTGGATCTGTATTTTCTTGCCCTGCCAAAAACCGAATGTGCCGATCTTTAAAACTGGATAGCGCATTGCGTACATACACATTTCGTGCCTCAAATATGGGTTTTTGGTTCTCGGGGCCAAAGGGCGCCATTTGTTTTAGCACTTGGTTGAATTTGGGTGTAATTGCTTCCAGCGGCAGAACCGTGTCGATCTCTACCACTGGAATGCGCATATCGTCTGTCAATCGCTGGCCTACCACTTCCTCAAAACGAAGACAAAAAGCCTCAAGATTCTTTTTATCCAAGGTAAGGCCTGCGGCATACTTATGCCCACCAAATTTATCGAGCAAATCGCTACACGCACTGATGGCTTCATACAAATCAAAATCACGAACACTGCGTGCCGAGCCCGTGATCTTGTCGTTTGATTCCGTAAGGATAACGGTAGGGCGGTAATATTTTTCAATACATCGCGATGCAACAATCCCAATCACTCCTTTGTGCCAAGTACTTTTAAACAGTACTGTGGAGTTGGCATTACGCAAGGTTTCGTTGCCCTCAATCATGGCAATAGCTTCCTCGGTAATGTTTAAATCAAATTCTCTGCGGGTATCATTCTTTAATATGTTTTTTTCTGCTAGGGCAT
>JBJTHA010000231.1:0-3171 GCA_046094265.1 Cytophagales bacterium | reverse complement strand
ATTTACCACTCGGCAGTAGCGTATCGGTATTTCCCGGTAGTAGGTTTGTCACAAGCCCAAGGAAAAAGATATTGCCAATGGCGAACGGCAGCGGTCAATGCTCACCGAAAGGATCAATCCTACCAATTTTACTTCCGGCTGCCAACCGAGAAAGAATGGGAGTTGGCGGCATATGGAAGAGAACCGTCTGTAAACAATCCTTTTGGCTACAGCCACGCCAATTTTTATACAAAACCTCGCCTGGAAAAAGATGCAAATACTTACTATCGTCACGTGAAGGATACGGCTCAATTTTCATTTTTAGAATTCAAGAAGCAGTTCGAATTATTCTTAAAAGGGAATAACGAAACAATTTTTAATGTCGTGCATGTGATGCCATTCGGAGTTGTATATGGAACAGGCGAGCCTATGCCGGGTGTAAACAAAAACATAAGAGCCAAGAACACCGTCATTAACCCCAAGATGAAACCAAACAAAATTGGTTTGACCGACATGGTTGGTAACGTGGCTGAAATGGTGTCGGAAGAAGGCATCGCCAAAGGTGGTAGTTGGGCACACACCTTGGAACAAAGCAAAATTAGCAATCGCCAGTACTACGCAAAACCACAGGCTTGGCTCGGATTCAGGTGTGTCTGCGAGGTCAGGCAGGCACGTTAGATCTTAACACAAACATTCTTCGCCTCGGTAAAAAATTTCATCGCCTCCCAGCCACCTTCGCGGCCCACGCCACTTTGCTTCATGCCGCCAAAGGGTGTGCGCAAGTCGCGCAGCAACCAGCAATTGATCCAAATAATGCCGCTCTTCACTTGTTGTGCCACGCGGTGTGCGCGTGATAAGTTCTCCGTCCAAATAGTGGCCGCTAAGCCGTAAGGCGTGCTATTGGCCATCATTACCCCTTCGGCCTCATCATCAAATGGAATGATGGTGACTACCGGACCGAATATCTCTTCTTGATTGGTGCGGCAAGTGTGGTTGAGGCCAACAATAACAGTAGGTTCAACAAAATATCCGTTCTCACACCTACTAAAAACTTTTGCTTGGCTACCGCCCACTAAAATTTTTCCGCCCTCTTGCTTTGCCAACTCGATGTACGAAAGAACTTTCTTCATGTGCGCTTCCGACACCAACGCACCCAAGTTGACTGTATTGTCTTGCGGGTCTCCCACCTTCAACTGCTTGGTCCTCGACACAAACTCGTTGACAAACTTCTCATAGATGCTGCGCTCCACCAAAATGCGGGAGCCGCACAAACAAATTTCTCCCTGATTCGAAAAAGAAGACCTGATGGAAGTAGCAACTGCTTTTTCAAAATCGCAATCGGCAAACACTAGGTTCGGATTTTTCCCTCCTAACTCCAGCGAAAGCTTTTTGAACATGGGCGCAGCGGTGGCGGCAATGGTTTTGCCTGTAACGGTTCCACCAGTAAACGAAATAGCGGCAATCTTAGGATGTTCTACAATTGCCTGCCCCACTTTGGGCCCCAATCCATGAACAATGTTGAGCACACCCTCGGGCAACCCCGCTTCGATGCACAGTTGTGAAAACAAAAACGCAGTCATGGGTGTAAGCTCAGATGGTTTTGCCACCACCGCGCAACCGACCGCAAGTGCGGGAGCAATTTTCCACGTGAACAAATACAGTGGCAAATTCCAGGGTGAAATGCACCCAACTACTCCAATCGGTGTGCGCAACGTATAGTTGATAGCCTCCCCTTCTGTTAAATGAGATTCTGAAGAAAAGTGCATAGCTGCCGTGGCATAAAAGCGCATGTTGGCCGATGCACGAGGTATGTCCATCACACGCGCCAAAGATATCGGTTTACCGTTGTCAATACTTTCGGCCAATGCTAACTTTTCCAAATCGCGGTCAATCAAATCGGCAATCTTTGAAAGAACGTGTGCTCGTTGGGCGCTCGGTAAGTTCGCCCATGCGGCAAATGCATTTTCTGCCGCTGTGTAGGCCATTGCCACGTCATTTGCATCTGAATCCGGAATCAGTGAATATACTTTGCCCTCGGCAGGATTGTAGTTATCCAAATATTTTCCCGATTGAGGTGCTACCAGTTGGCCATTGATGTAGTTGGCAAGTTTTTCCATTATGCTCGTCTATTCTAAAATTCCCCGGTATCCAGGGTGCACGTGCTTTGACTGCGAAGTTATTTAATTCATCGAAAAAACCAGAGAAGTACGGCTCGCTTGTTGGGATGTTGAGTGCGAATTGTTGTAACATCTCCTCCACAACTAGTTCTTTGATTTTCTGAACCGTAGCTCCCTCGTTCAAAAGGAGTATAATTTGATGAATGAGCCAATCATACTCGTCATCTGGGGCTCCAGCACCAACCAAACCACAAGGGTCAAATTCATTGACGAGATTTTTGATGCTGTCATAGATTTTTTCATATGAGTCTCGTTTCATCGATTGTTATTGGTCTTTCCCGAGTTGAATTCCTTCGCGGCTTCTTCAGCTAGACTTGCGCGTCTCTCTTCGGATTGGATAAATGACTCAACCGTGCCTTAATTCCTCTACCATGCAGCTTCATTACAAATTGTCTTTTCCCAAATTAAAACCCCAACAATCCGAAGGGTTCACCACAGAATCGAGGTTACAAACTTCCTGTTCGGCCGCCATCCACCGGCAGGTTGATACCGGTGATATAACCCGCTGCCGGGCTGCACAAAAATGCTACGGCAGCAGCTACTTCTTCTGCTTCAGAAATACGACCCATGGGCACTTCTTGTATCATTTTCAATTTCTCCTCTTCGAAAGACTTGCCAGCACGGTCGGCATTACTCTTGATCACAAATTCCAGCCGGCCCGTCATTGTTGTGCCCGGCAAAACATTGTTTACAGTGATGCCAAAAGGCGCTAACTCCGTTGCCAATGTTTTCGACCAATTGGCGACAGCACCCCGAATGGTATTGGAAACACCCAAGCCGCGGATGGGTATCTTCACAGAAGTAGAAATAATGTTTACAATTCTACCGTAACCACTCTTCTTCATGCTCGGCACCAACGCTTGCACCAAATGTTGGCCGCATATCAAATGTGCAGAAAATGCCTTGATAAAATCTTCTGGTTTTGCATCGATTGCCAACCCCGCGGGCGGGCCTCCGGTATTGTTGACTAAAATATGCGTTTGATTTTGATCTGCAAACGTGCTAATCACCCGCT
>JBJTHA010000230.1:0-8542 GCA_046094265.1 Cytophagales bacterium | reverse complement strand
AGCACAAAAAGTATTTTAGTCTGTGAATATAGATAACTATAAAATTCAATTTTGTATTTATCGGCTAAATAAGAATAAAATATTTTAAAAACGCACTAACGCTTATTAGCGAAAACGGTTGAACTCTAGTATTTTTGAAAGTAAACTAAACCATGAGTCTAAATGAAAGCACTGTTACCTTTTCTCTTTTTTGCATGGGCACATGCTTATGGCCAAAATGAAAACTTCTTGCACAAACGGTACATTGTGGAGCGTTTAACCGACATGAATAGTTTGCAAACGGGTAGCATTCCGAACTTACCTTCTGCACCTCCCGGATTACAAGGCGATGTGTATTTAACGCCACATTTTCAAGAATCATCCTTTACACTCTTCAAAGACGAACAAAAAATAACCGGCTTCTTTTCGAAGCTTGATTTACAACGTCACGAATTCAATCTCATCACCCCGCAGGGCGTGCGTGTACTAAATGGTGATTTGGTACGAAGTGTGGTCAGCCTTGATTCGATCACCAAGATTCCACACTATTACTTTAATGGTAAATCATTTAAGTCGGCAGCGGGAATCCCTTCGGTGGGTTTTTATGAGCTATTAGTAGAAGGCGAAATTCCTTTATTGAAAAAGACCGAACTAGAGTTTTTAAAAGCAAACTTCAATCCGGCATTGAATGTTGGGAGCAAAGATCACAAGTATTTAAAAAATCATTTCTTCTATTATTTAAAGAATGGTTTGATTTACCCTATTTCAAAAAAGAACTTCTTCACGATTTTTGGTGACCGGCAAAAAGAAATGGAAGCCTTTGGAAAATCAAAGAAGCTAAAGGCTGAGACCGACCTCGTCAGCATTTTTGAGTATTATAACAAGTTAGCTAATTAGGCATCGTTTTCCACAACGTTTTTGCCGCTACAGTGAGTCGATGGCGGGGGTCGTGTTTGTCCAACTAAACTCTTTCTCAAAATATTCGATCACGTGCATCTTCAGTAGTTTTTCTTGCTCCAGCAAATCGAAGTGTGGTAATTTTTTTATGAGCTTCCAATGAGGCCAGCCTTGCGCATCAAGTCCTTCTAATTCATAATAACCGGCTAAACTCAATACCTTGCAGATAGCAATGTGCATCAGGTCTTGTTTTTCTTCTTTGCTGAACCGCATTGCGCCCTGCCCCAATTCTTGCATGCCAATAAGAAACAAAACTTCATTAAGGTCTTTCGGCTTTTTGCCAATCATACTTTCCATAGACGCCAACAAGGCGGCCCAGGTGCGTTCTTGTTCCAAGTCACGTTTAAACATCAGCCTTTCATTAGTTCATCCCAATACTCAAAAGCCCTGCGCAAATGGGGTACCACGATGGTTCCGCCCACAAGAGTTGCCACGCCCATGGCCTCATGTACTTCGGCTGTGGTGAAGCCAACTTCTTTGCATTTGCCCAAGTGATATTTCACACAGTCGTCACATCGCAATACAAGCGAACAAGTGAGGCCAATCAATTCTTTCGCCTTTACATCCAACGCTCCTGCTTGGTATGCATTTGTATCAAGGTTAAAAATGCGTTTGATTATCAGGTTATCCGCTTCCATAATGCGCTGGTTCATTTGGCTACGGTAGGTATTGAACTGTTCAACGAGGTTCATAGTAAAAATTTTGGGCTGCAAGTAACTTAAACAAATCCGATTATTGAAATGGATCAGTAGCGGTCTCTTATAGTGGCCAGCACTCGTTCCATTTGTTTTCTTACACTGCTGGTGGGTGCTACATAGTTGTTATTCATCCAACTAAAAATTAATGTTTTTCCTTTTTTGGTGATGATGAACCCACTTAAAGAATGATTGTTGCTAAGTGTGCCCGTTTTGCCATAGATGAATGGCTCGGTTGATTTGTAGTGACTTTTAAGTGTACCCGATTTACCACCTACGGCAACGATATTTAAAATTCTTTTGCGTGGAATTTCTTCGTAAAGTTTTTCCCACATATGCACAATACTTCGCGGTGTAAACAAATTGAACCGACTCAAACCTGACCCATCAACCCACTGAGGTTTGTCGGGCAAGGAGTGCAGCAAATTTTTGGTTGCGTAGCGTATCGCAATTTCGGGCTGCAACGTGTCGCTCACTACACCAGCACACTGCAGTAGCAATTGCTCCGCCATCATGTTGTCGCTGTCTTGCATCATCACACGATAGACACTGTCAGCAGGCACACTTTTTACTGCTCTTCCTTTTGTGAAAGGGACGTTGACAAACGCCACCTTACGCTTTAATGTGTCGGTGAGCAAATCAGCCAGCAGGTCACCACTAAAATGAAACGGCACCTCTTGTTGCTTCATCTGCTTTTGGCCTCGATAATGAATCAGTTGATTCCCGTCCATTTCTCGAACCACCTCTTCATATTCCTTTTTATCTACTGAAGCAGTCACGTGTTTTTCAAAAAACTTGGGTTCAGTTTTTATTGCCTGGCTGTTTTTCTTTACCGTAACCAAATTGCCATAAATGGGAAATGGAGTACGCTCAGCAGAGTAGCTGTAATTGTAATCATCCCAGCTCCAGCCATAGCCCAAGGCGGTGGTATTAAAATTTGACATTGAAAATACCAGTTTGCCTTTTGCGCTTTTTAAAAAATTGAAAATAAGTTGATTAGTATCGCACAAGGGGTTCAAAAAGCTGGGGTCGCCCAAGCCCCAGAAAATGGTGGAGTCATTTCGTTGTACATACGCCAGTGCGGGCAACGAATCGCCCAGCAATTTAAAACTCGCGTACAGTGTGAAAATTTTAGTGTTTGAGGCGGGTATGAAATAGCGCGCCTCATTGTGTTGCACAATCTTCTTCTTGGACGTGGGGTCATACAATAGAAACCCAACGTGATCTTGCTGCGTTGCCTCTATCTGTTTAATGTTTTTTTTGATTTGCAGCGCGGGGCTACAAGCAGCCAGTAAAAAAAGTAAAACCGCCAACCTCATTTTTTTTCGGTAAGGTAGCGCTCTATCAACACTTTTCGGTGGTGGGTTTCATGTCCTGCTATCACAAAGCCCAATACCATCACGGTCATTTCATTTTTGTTTGCAAAACCCTTTCGCATCATCATTTCAGGCGAAAAGCTTTGGTACAAATCGATAGTGGAGGCGCGCAAACGAACCATTTCATCGGCAATGCTAGTTAGCGTGCGGTGTTGAGCATTGGCTTGTGGTGCGTAGGCATTTTCTTCAAAGCCCTCTAAAGGAGTTTTATCATTCCGCGCAAACCGCAACGCACGGTAGGCAAAAATGCGCTCTGCATCAATTACATGGCACAGCAACTCTCTCACACTCCATTTGCCATCGGCATAACAAAAATCTTGTTTCGCCACAGGTATGGAATGGACTATTTCTACCATGCGGTGCCCCGATATACGCAGGGCTTGCAGCAAATCGGTTTCTTCTATGTGCTTAACATAATTTTTAAAAAAATGAGGAACGGTATCGAGGTTGAGGAGCATAATCTTTGTTTTGTGTGAAGATAACAAAATTTTGAAATGCAAGCGCATTAGGACTACACTAGGTGGTGCCCAACAAAGTCCATTTACCAAAAATCTGATCCCCTCGTGTAGTAATGATATTTATAACAGTTTGTACAATAGTGTTGTCCGAAGTAACAGATGCTCCTTAGTTAAGTTAGTTAGTTATAGTTACGAAATCTCCTCAAAAAATTGGGCTTCTCTTTTCAAAGAAATGTACGTTAAGCAACTAGAAGAAAAGGAGTTGACTCAAGTTACAAGAAGTCGCGTGTGCTTTTTACCAGGCATTAAGAAGTAGTTGGTTTAGCACACCATGAGGATTTTGCAAATTATCACGGCATTTCCTTTCCACCCATAGCCCACTTCAACATCTCAAACCAATCTTGCTGATCAAGTTGGATGTCAATTGCCTTTGCGGATTCTTTGATTCGCTCAGACTTGGTGGTGCCTATGATTGGAAACATATTGCTTGGATGCTTTAATAACCACGCCAACGCAAGTTGAGAATATGTGGCATTGTATTTAGATGCCTTTGCAAACCAATCTCGATCGTTAAAGTGAACTTTTCCGCCACCGAGCGGTGACCAGGCCATTGGTGAGGCACCCACGTCAAGCATTAAATCCAAATCGCCATTAAACAAAGGCTCTACCCTTGCAAGTGAAACCTCGATCTGATTAGTGACCAACGGTATGGGCAAGTGGCGCTGTAACATGTTGAACTGACTTGGTGTAAAATTGGAAACGCCAACGTGCAACACCTTGCCTGCTGCTTTAAGTTTCACGAATGCCTCGGCTACTTCATGCGGATTCAATAAGGGGTCAGGTCGATGGATGAGCAATAAATCGATGTGGTCAGTAGCCAGCATCCTGAGCGAATTTTCAACAGACCAAACCATGTGCTTTTCTGAGGTATCGTAGTGTTTTATCCAAGTGGTTGGCCTACGCGTAGAAGGGAATTTTATACCAAACTTTGTCACCAACTGCATTTTTTGCCGGAGAGACGGGTCTTTTTGTAATACCCGCCCAAATACTTCCTCGCACGTATGGTCTCCATAAATATCGGCATGGTCAAACGTGGTGATGCCTTCTTCTAATGCTGTGTAGATGAGTTGTTCTACCATGGCTGGCGAAACAGTGTGCCAACGCCACGCGCCAGCAATAATCCTAGAAAAGGACGGCCCGGAAGAGTGAAGAGGTTGGGAGATCATGACCCTGCGTGTTGAAAACATTTACCTGCTTTGCTGGCTGTCATTCGTTTGCAACGAATACCGTCTTTGGTTTTGCCTCCGCATTGGGCAAGCTTTTGTTTTCCCAATTCATCGGGCTTGCATATCCCACATGCACTTTTTCCTGCTTTTTTGGCGGCAGCTAACGTCACGTCTTTAGCATCGCCCGAAAGTTTGCAATCCGCTGTGTGGTATTTCTCGCCTTTATCAGAAGTGTATACTGTTTGACCATAGTTTTTGGCCACTATCCCAAAGAACAGGAAGATGCCAACAATAAAAATTTTTTTCATGAATGGTTGGGTCGTAGTTGTGAATTTAATTTGTCTCGTGAAGTTAGGGAAGTAATATCATTATTCGCGCAGCGGAAGTTGAATGGCCTCTTTGTTCTCCGTCATTTGCCAGTGGGCAAGCGAAACCGGGATGCAGCCGATGGCATTTAGCTGATCGAAAAAATCTTTCACCTTAAACTCTTCGCGCTTCGATTCTTTCATTTTTGCAACGTCCGCCATAGCTCTTTCCAGCAGATACTTGCCTGTAATGTAGCTACTGCCATAGCCGGGCTGGCGCATGTACAAGTGCTGTTCGAATAGAAGTAATTTTTTTTCAGTTTTCATCCACCCTCTGGGGGTATATTCTGCATGTATTTTCCCTGCCTCTTCCATGGTTAGTTCATTGGCGTGCGCATACAGCGAACCCAAGCCACGGGCGGCACGTTGTGCAATCATAATGTAAACAATTTCCTTCACGCGCGGATCATCGTTATACAAGCCTGCCTGCATAAACATTTCTTCTACGGCTGTGGCCGTTCCCTCATTACGTGTATCGAAAATATTGTAGAGCAATGGTTCTCTCCTTATCACGCTGCTGTGCGGTTCGCGGTCCATGCGCGCCAACTCAAACCAATGATAGAAATGCGAATACAATGGGCGCGGATCGTGGTGAAGTGTGATGATGAAAAAATTTCTTTTTTCGGCTGGCACAAAATTGCCCAAGTGTTCGCGCAAAGCAGGTTCAAAATAATCCTTTACGGATACAATTTCTTCTTTTTCCAAAAACGTCATCATACTTTTTGCGGCACGCTCAGTTAGTTTTTTAAAATCCTCTGGTGTATCGGCTGGTGTTAACTGTGGCAACTTGCGGTTGCGGTGCTCTTCAAGTTTCAGGGCTGTCCACGCGCGCGCCAGCTCACGTTTTAGCAACAGCACTTCGTCTTCCCACGTCATCGGCACCAAATGCACATTCTGCAAATACCACGTGTAGTTTTCTTTACCAATACCTGAGGGGTCTGTTTTGGAAGCGGCTTGTTTTTCCAGCCATTCTGCAAAAGTATTGGTGGATTGCACGGCCTCGTTAACAGCGGCTACCACCTCAGGTAAATCCTTCACACCTTCTTTTTCTAGAATGGTAATCAACTCTTCAGATTGCGTTTTTACATCGCGAATGCCCGCTAACCATAACTCTTTTGCATTGCCTGTGAGGTTTAATTGCGCTTGTTCATTTAACGGCTTGATAACCCTTAGTTCGCCCAGTAACTTAGTTCTCGAACTGTCATTCAATGGAAATGTGTATTTCCATAAATCGAGCAATGCATGGTGCGTGGGCCCTTCGTGTGCAGGTACATCGCTGCGTTCCATAAAAATGGTTTTGTAGAATGCAGGATCGCGTGCCCACGGTTGTAATACACGGTAATTGAAATCGAAGCCATTCATTTCTGCCCATACAATGTGCCAATCCGCTCGTTGGTCAATTCGCCAGTGGGCTGTGTCAATGGCCATCAGCTTGGCCTGGAGCTGTTTAAACTCGGGCATTCTTTTTTCAAATGTTGTTTTTGTGTAATCAGGCACCCCTTGGCGAAGCGGAGGTTTTTCAAATGCACGCCACTCTTTGAATAAAGAAACCAAACTGTTGTAGTCGTTGGTAGTAGGCGGTGGATTGGTACTAGGCTTGGGCGACTGGCATGCCAACACTATTGCCATTGAAAACAGGAAGATGGAAAAACGTGGGATCATAGTAGTCTATTTTGTGAGCAAAACATAGAAGAGCAATGTAGGGTTGTGCTATTTTTTTTCGACAGACAGGCAACAAACATTAACTTCAGTTCAATTGTGGTTAGCTGGCGTTATTTTTTTACTTGGTGCTTTGAGTGCCACTGTTAAAAAAGTGCGTATTTGTAACACATCTTTTAGTAATGCTATTCACTAACTACACAAACCACCTTCACCAAGTTTTTATCTTCGTCTTTAAGAGACGCCAGGTTTACATAACCTATTCCTGCTTTGTTATCGGCTATATACTGAATCACCTCGCGGTCAGAATTTAGTTTAATCGGTGGGTTCTCAGCACTTTGATATTGTTTGGCCGCGAAGTAAGAATCTGTTTGTGCTTCCGTGAGTTTTATTACTTGTTTGTAGAATAAAGCCTTTTCAGCGCAGGCGCCTTTTCTATCCACAGGCAATACCATTACTTTTAACGTGGCCCAGTTTTTTTGGACGCCTCGCCTCATCCAATACAATCGTGCTTCGGTGATTGAAAGTTTTTCAAGTGCATTATCCTTGTGAATGATAACTGCCAATTGCATGCTTGGGCTTTCAATGGAGTGCAATGGAGAAACCAACCCTGCTGCTAGAAATAAGAAAAACAATATCTTCTTCATATACGTGTGATTTTATTGAGTAAATTAGAAACCAACGGCCAGTTGTGTTTTCAGTCCACCGCTCCATCCAAACCTATCTTGGTTGAGTGCTGCCAACTCTGTTTTTAATACGATGCTGCTATTGAATTGGTACCGTATTCCAAAATTATACTCAGCAGTGGTGGTATACGGCTGGTCTGTGTAAGGATTTGTGGAGGGATAATACTTATCTCCGGTAGCAAAATTCAAGTATTCTGCAAAAATATACGGTACTACTTTGGGCGAGGTTTTATAACCAATGTAGAGAATGCCACCGGTTAAGGTTTTATCTCCCAAGGTTTGATAGCTATGCGTATTTGCATAAAACTCTCCTATCAGTTCTAATTTTTTATCGATGTTCATGTGCGATACACTGGCGGCTACCAGCCGATTCTCCATTTCTTCTGGCACAGGTACACCGTATTGCGTGTTGCTTCCGTTAGGCAAATGATTGATTACTCCGGAAACAGAAAACCTAAGTCCCTCTGCAGGTTCTACCCCTAGCTGTGCTGTGTACGAAAGTTGCGTGCCCAATTTGTAGGGAGTGCCTTGGATTCCACCATTCTTACCAATACCGTTTGCAAAAAACACCCGGTAAAAAAAACCGCTTTTACCAATATTATCTCCACCTAGCTGCAAACCAGTATCACGGGTTTGAATGAATCCACCATCATGCGTTGGGTTCAAAATTCTGGGCCGCGAAATGTTGGGTTGCAATACTAACCCAAAGTTATAGTTGGTATTCCAAAATCCGATAGGGCTGTACATCCGGCCAACAGTAATGTGCAAATGACTTTTCCAGTCGTATTTAATGTACATGCGTTCCAACTCTATTTCAGCACCAGTCACCGCCATGTAGTGCATATTCAATTCGCCCGCCACAGAAACTTTATCGGAAAGTTGAGAGGTTACGTAAGTAACCAAAGGACCACTTCTAAAATAAGGCGATGAAGACTTTTGGCTGCTGTTGGAATAAAAATCAAACCCAGGGTGGGCATAGAACCTAATGCTAGTAGTGGGCTGTCCGATGGAATCTAGTGTAAAAAGAGATGCAAGGACGAGCAAGCACAATGCTTTAGACGGGTGGAGTAGCTTTTGGTTATTCATGATGTGTTTCGTTTTAGTCAAAAATAATAAAATTCAGTCCCATTGTAAATAAACT
>JBJTHA010000229.1:0-11010 GCA_046094265.1 Cytophagales bacterium | reverse complement strand
CTTATCCCGAGCACCAATATGGCAATGCCCAGCTTATTCAACAGGTTGGTCCCGATGAATTCTTCCCATTGTGTTCTTTCTCTAGGCCTTGAGACAACAGGGGGAAAGTTTGTTTTTGGTTTTTCCGGTTGAGCTTGCACGGTTGGTAATGGCTGCGAAGGCACCGTTTTTTGCACAGTTGGAAATGCTACATCAATATTTACAGCAGCACCCGATTGTTGCAATTCGAGCGCGGTGCGCTTGAGCGACTGATGTTCAGCGTTGATGGCATTTTGCTTGGCGGCCAACTCATTGATTCGGTTGATCAGGTCCTGTAGTTGCGGGTCTTCCATTTGGTGACTAAAATAGCACCTGCAATTTACTTGATCTAACTTTTTTATTCACCGCTTGATACGGTTACAAAACGAACCCATATTTCTCATCACCCTATTTCCTTCCATAAAATAAAGCTATCTTTGCGGCCTTAAATTGAAATTTAGACGCAGAATAGCCTTTTATGGACGTTAACAAAATCAGGAACATCGCCATTATTGCCCACGTTGACCACGGGAAAACCACACTGGTTGATAAACTCTTGCATGCAGGCCACCTTTTCAAAGACCACGAGAACCCTGGTGAGTTGATTATGGATAGCAATGACCTTGAGCGCGAACGAGGTATTACTATTTTAGCCAAGAATGTTTCCGTGCGGTATAAAGATTACAAAATCAATGTGATAGATACACCTGGTCACAGCGATTTTGGAGGTGAAGTGGAGCGCGTGTTGAATATGGCCGATGGTTGCTTGCTGTTGGTAGATGCTTTCGAGGGGCCCATGCCTCAAACCCGTTTTGTATTGCAAAAGGCGCTACAGTTGGGTTTAAAGCCAATTGTGGTAATCAATAAAGTAGACAAGAAAAACTGTACGCCAGACGAGGTTCACGAGTCGGTGTTTGATTTGATGTTTGCGCTGGACGCCAACGAAGATCAATTAGATTTCCCCACTTTTTACGGATCAGCCAAACAAGGCTGGATGAGCGATGATTGGAAGAAACCAACCACCGATATCAATGCACTGATTGAAGGTGTTATCAAATACATACCCGCGCCAAAAATTGACGAAGGTCCTACTCAAATGATGATCACATCACTTGAGTACTCCTCATATATCGGTCGCGTGGCCATTGGCCGCATTCAACGTGGCAGTGTGAAAGCCGGCCAGTTTGTGGTGTTGGTGAAGCGCGATACGGGCGCGATTGTGAAAACCCGCATCAAAGAAGTCTACGTGTTTGAAGGCTTTGACAAAAAGAAAGTAGACGAAGTAAAAGCGGGCGACATCTGTGCGTTGGTTGGTTTGGAAGGCTTTGAGATAGGTGACACCGTTGCAGATGTAGAAAAACCAGAGGCGCTTAAGTCGATAAAGATTGACGAGCCCACGATGAGTATGTTATTCACCATCAACAACTCGCCATTTTATGGTAAGGAAGGAAAGTTTGTAACCTCACGCCATATCAAAGACAGGTTGGATAAGGAGTTGGAAAAGAATTTGGCGCTGCGCGTGGGCGATACAGGCTCTGCAGATAGTTTCTTGGTGTATGGCCGCGGTGTGCTTCACTTGTCAGTACTAATCGAGACGATGCGCAGAGAGGGTTATGAACTTCAGATTGGGCAGCCTCAGGTGATTTTCAAAGAAATTGATGGTGTGAAGTGCGAGCCCATCGAAGAATTGACCATCGACCTACCTGAAGTGGTTGCCGGAAAGGCGATTGAAACGGTTTCGCAGCGGAAAGGTGAAATGACCAACATGGAACCCAAGGGCGACCGCATGATTTTGAAATTTATGATGCCAGCCCGCGGGATTATCGGTTTGAGAAACTATTTGCTCAACGTAACTGCCGGAGAAGCAATTGTTACCCATCGATTCAAAGAATACCAACCCTATAAAGGTGAAATACCCGGCCGTATCAACGGCTCTTTGATTTGTATGGAGCAGGGCGAAGCGATTCCATATAGCTTGCACAACTTGCAAGACAGAGGAAAGTTCTTTGTAGAGCCTGGAGATGCCGTGTACGAAGGGCAGGTGGTAGGAGAGAACAACCGCAGTGGAGACTTGGTGATCAACATTACCAAAACCAAGAAATTGACCAACATGCGCGCCACAGGATCGGAGGAGAAAATGACCATTCGCCCAGCCACCAAGTTTAGCCTGGAAGAGGCGCTAGAATATATCCAGTCTGACGAGTATGTAGAAGTTACTCATAAGTCATTTCTTTTACGAAAATTCTTTTTGACCTAACACGACCGTAAGCGAGATAAAAACCGGACCGCATCTTTGGCAGAACAGCAGTAATTTTTTGTTTGGTGAATAAGCTTAAGCAAACATCAAGAACTGTAATCGGTATGATTGCAGTTCTTTTTTTTATCGGGCATGCATCTATTGCGCAGCCTTCAAAACGCGAGGAATTAGAAGCGAAGGCAGATACGTTGATGCAACAAGAGGAGTTTGCGAAGGCAGCAAACATTTATTCTAAGCTGATGGCTGATCCTTCACAGAAGCCAAGCGGAAAGCTCTATTATAAACGCGCAGTTTGCTCGTATTACCAAGGAGAATTTGAAGATGCAGTGAGAGATGTTTCCGCATTTATTGATGAATCTCCGCAAGCCCACCAAGCCTACATCTTGCGGGGCTTGTGTTACCGCCAGTTGGGCGATGTTGATAATCAACTAAAGGACATAGAAAAAGCGAGTGAACTGCAAGTAGGAAACCCGCAATTGATTAAATGGCGCGGTTCACTTTATGTTGAGAAAGGCGAATACGCAAAAGGAAGAGATCACTTGCTCCTAGGCCGAGCTTTCGAGGATGATGCGGAGTTAGAAACTAACCTAGGCATGGCCTATAATGGATTAGGCAACATCAGCGAAGCCATCAAGTGTTTCAATCAATCCATCGTATTGGATGTAAATTTCGCCCCCGCTTACCTTTACGCGGGGTCCATGCTGATGGAAGCCGACAGGCATACTGAAGCGATTAACTACTTTGATCTGCTGTTGAGGCTTGAACCTGACAATGCCAATGCCTTGTTTTACAAGGGTATTTCTCTAACAGGTCTTAAGCGAGAAAAAGAAGCGTGCCGATGCTTACAGCGTGCCTTTGACCTCGGGCAAGACGATGCCCTGGATTACCTCAAAGAGATGTGTTTTGATGTCTTTAAATGAGCCAAGCCAAAAAGTTTCTTTCAGAGCTAACAGAAACAATAACAACCGTTTTTGAACTGCTGGTAAGCCGTTTGGTACACCTTGGGTTGTAGCGAAATAGTTTTAAAAACCCTGCTTTTGGATTTGTGCGCTGCATTTTAGCCGCTATTTTTGCGAATGGCAGAGCAAATCCTAATTCTTGATTTTGGTTCCCAATATACCCAACTCATCGCGCGCAGGGTGCGCGAGTTGAATGTGTACTGCGAAATCCACCCTTTCAATCACATTCCAAAAATCACTGCAGACGTAAAAGGAATTATCCTTTCCGGCAGCCCTTGTTCGGTGCGCGATGCCGGTGCGCCTGATATCGATCTAAACCAGTTTGGATCATTACCCATTCTTGGTGTTTGTTATGGGGCGCAACTGATGGCACACAAAAGCGGTGGTACAGTGCTGCCATCACAAATTCGAGAGTATGGTCGTGCCAAGTTAAGTTCAGTAGATCACCACGTTGATTTGTTGAAAGAGATTTCGCTTGATTCTCAAGTTTGGATGTCTCATGGCGATACCATTGCTTCGTTGCCCGATCAATACGAGATTATTGCAAGCACAGATTCGGTAAAGGTCGCGGCTTTTAAAAAGAAAGCTGCCTCGGTTTACGGTATCCAGTTTCACCCGGAGGTAACTCATTCGTTAGAGGGCAAAAACCTGCTGAGGAATTTTGTAGTGCATATTTGCAAGTGCAGTCAGAGCTGGACGCCCGATCAGTTTGTAGAAACTACGGTGACGGAAATAAAAAACAAAGTTGGTAATGATAAAGTGGTGATGGCTTTGTCGGGAGGTGTGGATTCGTCCGTTGCTGCCCTGCTGGTGCATAAAGCCATAGGCAAAAACTTGTACTGCATCTTTGTTGACAACGGCCTGCTGCGCAAAAACGAATTCGATCAGGTACTTGCATCTTATCAAGGCATGGGTCTCAACATCAAAGGTGTTGATGCCAAAGACAAGTTCTATTCTGCCTTGAAAGATTTAACCGACCCAGAAGCAAAACGCAAAGCTATTGGTAAAGCCTTCATCGATGTGTTTGATGAAGAATCTCATCGAATTGAAGACGTAAAGTGGTTGGGCCAAGGTACGATTTATCCTGATGTGATCGAATCGGTTTCAGTAAAAGGCCCGTCTGCCACAATCAAGTCGCACCACAACGTGGGCGGCCTTCCTGAGAAAATGAAGTTGAAAGTCATTGAACCACTCAACACGCTTTTCAAAGACGAGGTGAGGTTAGTGGGAAAAACACTCGGTATCGATGCTGCTATTTTGGGCAGGCACCCATTTCCTGGCCCCGGACTTGGCATTCGCATTTTGGGCGACATCACCGCTGAAAAGGTACAGATATTGCAAGAGGTAGATGACATTTACGTAGGCGCATTGAAAAAGCACCATTTGTATGACAAGGTGTGGCAGGCAGGTGCGGTGTTGCTGCCAATCTACACGGTAGGGGTGATGGGCGATGAGCGTACCTATGAACGTGTTGCTGTGTTGCGGGCCGTGGTGAGCGTAGATGGCATGACTGCCGACTGGGCACATTTGCCACATGAGTTTCTAAGTGAGGTGTCGTCTGAAATTATTAATAAGGTAAAAGGTGTTAACCGGGTAGTATACGATATCAGCTCAAAGCCACCCGCCACAATTGAATGGGAATAATTTGTCTTCGATGAGTCAGCGATTTGAAAATTTGATAATGAAATCACCAGTAAAATGTACGCGCACATTGTTTAAAAATCAACTGTTGCTGGTGTTTTTCGTTTTCTCTTTTTCGATCTCAGCGGCTCAAGATTTTAAAAAAAGCTATCGCAAGGCAAAAGAACTTTTCCAAAACGGAAAGTACAGCGAAGCAATGGATGCATTCAAGGTGCTAATTGTTTATGACAAAAATAACCCCTACACAGAATACGCACAATTTTTCTACGGGCTAGCTGCCCGGCAACTCGGTTTCAATGCCGTGGCTAAAAACCAGTGGACACAATTAAAGAAGTCCTTCCCGCAATGGCATCAACTTGACGAGGTAAACTATTGGTTGGCTACCTTGTACTTTCAACAAGGTGAACCCTTCCAAGCGATGCGGACTTTGAATGCGATATCAGACAATTCATTCCGGAGTTCACTGGATTCACTCAAGCGTGCTAGCCTTGCTAAAATTGATGATGTGGAGCTATTGAAAATGTTGCTGGAGGATAACCAAACGGACGTAGAAGTAGCGCGTGCATTGGCAAGATCCATTGGTAAAAAAGGGCTGCCAACGAGCGATTTGTTGTTGTTCGACTCGATTACATTAGCCAACAACTGGAACCGCGCGGATTTTCTTGTTACACGACCAGGACGCTCACTGCACAAAGGCCGCTACCGCGTGTCGCTGTTGCTTCCTCTTCGGTTGGCCACTTTGCAACCCACGCCTGAGCGAAAAAAAAATCAGGCAGTGTTAGATCTGTATCAAGGCATGAAACTGGCCGTTGATTCATTGGCCAAAGCAGACGTTAATATTGACTTGGTGGTGTATGACACTGATCGAAATAGCGAAACGACCAAACAAATTTTGTTGCGGCCCGAGTTAAAATCTAGCGACCTGATTGTTGGACCGCTTTTTCCGGACGAAGCCAAATCTGTGCAACAATTTTCGAAAGAGCACAAAATCAACTTGTTTGTTAATCCGGTATCTAATAACAGTGATTTTTTGAAAGGCAACGAAAATGCATTTCTCTTTCAGCCCTCGCATGAAACCATCGGTCAAAAGTCTGCTGAGTGGATGGCATCCCACTTGAAAAAGAGAAATTGCTTGGTGTATTACAGCGATAGCCCGAAAGATTCGGTGATGGCTTTCAACTTCATCAAAAAGGCACTTAGTTTGGGCATTAAAATAGTGTATGCAGAAGAAGTACGCGGAGAGAACAGCACCCGAATTTTAGAAACTTTAGCCAAAGCCATTGAATACGATGACGCAAAAAACCCAACTCAATTCAAGCTAAAAAAGGATAGCGTGGGTGGTATTTTCGTTGCAGCTAATGATCCACTAATTTTCACTAAAGTAGTAAATAGCGTAGAGACCAGGGGTGACTCGATTTTGGTAGTGGGGCAGGAGGGTTGGCTGGATGACAACGCAGTAGATTACTACAAAATTGAACGAAACAACGTGGTGCTCGCATCACCCAGCCAACTGGCCTCAACATTGCCATCCTATCAGCGTTTTCGTAAACTTTTTATGGACAAACATGGAACTTTACCAACCGACAACGCCAGAAAAGGTTTTGAAGCAATGTTCTGCATCGGTTATGCGATGAAGCAATATGGAAGGTACTTTCAAGATAAATTGATTGCCCGCGGGCAACCGATTGGCGGCATGCTTACAGCAGGTTATCTTCTTCAACCAACTCGCGATAACGGCCTGGTGCCCTTCGTAACTTTTAAGCGGGGAGTGCTTACCATGGTGCCTTAGGAAGACAGAAAGCATTAATCACTCAATTACTTGCAACTTGCTTCGGCAAACAACGGAAATTTATTTACCTTTCGACTGATATTGAGTATATATCTGCTAAAACACTTTGCGGAGTGTGTGTTTATTGGTGCTCGTTTCAGGCTGTGGTAGCAGATCCTCAACACATAAAATTTTAGATATGAGATCAATTTTTTTATCGTGCGTTATTTTTTGCCAACTCGTTGTAGTGATTACGCTTGCGCAAGACAAGAAAGAAAAACAAGCAGTGACGTTTGAGGAACTGTACGATGAACCGTATTCTGTAAATAAACTTTTCATTGGTTTTCAGCCATTGTATGGCGAGCTGTTTGCGACCAATGTGAATGCTGGTTTCGGAATCGAAGCATCGTATTACCACAAAGATAAATTTGACTTTAAAGTGAATTTTAGAAAGACATACAGCAGCCAGTTTTTCGATTTCAATCGGCAGGCTGCTTTGGATAATAAAGCGGATGGCCTTACAACTAGACCTACCATTTTTACCTATTACGAGCTAGGCGGTACGTACCATATCAAAGACAAAGACCAAAGCGGAAAAACCAAGATGGTACTCTACAAGAAAAGTTTAAGGGGCAACCGTTGGGCCGCAAGCGTACCGCTTCGAGCAGAAGTGCCCTGCAAGGTGAGAAAAATTATCGGAGCACGCTTAGGTGGCATTTATTGGGCAAGCAGCATTGATCTAAATCATGTATTGAAGGCTCAAGAGTTAACGAATGCATCGATCATCGATCAGGCTGGAAACGGATTGCCCTTGCAACTACCTCCAGACCCAATTTCGGGCCTATCAAAAAGCTTTAGTGTATACGGTAACATGCTTGCAACCAATGCCTATGTGGGCGGTTCGTTAAGCTGGTTCAGAAACGTAGCGGTTAGCTTTGATAAATATGAAGAGGGCATAGATGATGGCATGCTCACGCTTTTTTTTGACTTGATTTATGCTCCAATACTCCAGTTAGATCCCGTTACTTATCAAGGTGTGGATTATTCCACCGATGCGATCAAGACTACTTCTTTTGGTTTTCGTGCTGGCATTGATGGTAAATTCAACCGCACGCTTAGTTGGTCTTACGGAGGCGAAATTGGCCTACGTCCATCAGTGAGTGGCCAAGGCTTTTACGCGATGTTCAAAATCTCGTTTCCTGTTTTCGGAACTAACCTCGACTATAAAGTCGAATCATTTGGCAAGTAAAAGACTAGTGTTTATTTATGGCCCACGGTATTCTCATCAAAAATATCAAAGGGTTAGTTCAAGTCAGACATACTACACCTAATTTTCTGGCTGGCGCGCAGATGCAGGACTTGCCGATTTTGGCCCATGCGTACCTGCTCATTAAAGATGAATTGATTACCGACCTCGGCAGCATGGACATGTTGCCGGCAATTTTTCCTGATGAGACCATTGACGCGAGTGGTAGGTATGTGTTTCCATCTTTCGTTGATTCGCACACGCACATAGTTTTTGCCACTACGCGCGAAGATGAATTTGTGTTGAAAATAAAAGGAGCTACCTATGCCGAAATTGCGGCAAAAGGCGGTGGTATTTTGAATTCTGCACGTAAGCTTCAGCAAATTTCAGAAGACGAACTTTATGAGCGGGCGATGAACCGTGTACGAGACGTAATTAGAACTGGAACGGGTGCCATTGAGATCAAGAGTGGCTACGGGCTCACAACTGTAGATGAGATGAAGATGCTGCGGGTGGCGAGGCGAATTGGAAAGCAGACTCAGCTTACCGTGAAAACTACTTTTTTAGGTGCACATGCTGTGCCGTCAGGCATGAAAAAAACGGATTATATCAAGTGCATTACCAATGAGATGATACCCGCCCTTGTTCAAGAAAAATTGGCCGACTACATTGATGTGTTTTGTGAGCATGGTTTCTTTGAACCTGACGAAGCGGAGGAAATCTTGGAATGCGGCAAAAGAAATGGGTTGCGACCGCGCTTACATGCCAATCAATTACATCGTTCGGGTGGGGTGCAAGTAGGGGTGAAAACCAACGCAATCAGTGTAGACCATTTGGAGAACATTGGCCAAGAAGAAATCGACTGCCTGAAGGGTAAGATGACCATGCCCACAGCGTTGCCCGGTGCAGCATTTTTTTTGAACTTACCGTTCACCCCCGCTCGCAAAATGATCGATGAAGGCCTGCCATTAGCTATTGCTAGCGATTATAATCCTGGCAGCGCACCATCGGGTAATATGCCTTTGATGCTTTCGTTGGCATGCATTAAAATGAAGATGACGCCCGAAGAGGCAATTAATGCGGCCACCATTAACACCGCCTATTCAATTGACTTGTTGGAAAAACACGGCAGTATTTCGGTTGGCAAAACAGCAAGTATTTTTATCACCAAGCCGATGGATTCGGTAGCGCAAGTACCGTATTTTTTTGGAAGTAATCCGGTCGAGAAGGTGATCCTAAAAGGCAAATTAATTCCAACCTAAAATTTATCCGGAATTTGAACGATTCGTATTACAACCTCGTGCGGATCACCATCCTTGTCTAGCAAATTGAACTTTACCATGGGATTGTCACGTTTAATGTTACTCTCTACGTGTATTACTTGGTTACCTTGTAAATGCTTCTGTATCTCGCCTTGCAAAATGTACAATGCGTTGGCGAAATCAACTTCTAAATTGCTGGGGTTATAGGCTACTGTCTTCATAAGCGGTTGTACAAAAAACTTTTGAAGATAAGCAACTTTTAGGTTTTTAGTAAATAGTTCGCGTGCCGTCTTTTGATATTTTCGCTACGAGAACCTCACTGGTTGGAGAACATTCTACTAGCCAGAAGTCTCCGTTACGCCCCATTAATGTGCCCACGGGCGACCACTGTGCTCGGGCAGCGTGGAATACCGATACCTTTCTGTAACGGTTCACCTTCTTTACTACTCTAGTAGCATAGTCTGCCACATAAACATTTTCAGCAGCGTCAGTCGACAGGCCGCTGATGTACTGGTCACTGTTTTTTTGCGCTGTGGCGTGGGTACCTACAACCTTTGCCAATGGCTTCACCTGGCCAGTGCGATCCACCCTAACAAGATGATTCCCATTAGTGAAATAATGATTTCCTGCTCGCGATATATGTAGCCTAATGTATCTTATTGAAAAAGATGTCTACTGGTTTTACTACCGACCGATTATGCGAATTTTTGCGAAGTCTTAGGCAACCAGATTTCGTGTCATCAACCCACTAACTGTTGTCGTGCACATCTTTCACAAAGCTGTATTGGCTGCGAAATCCTTTTGTTGGGGCACGATTTTCTCAAAAGAACCATTGGGAGTTAGTCGCCACACATAATGCCACCAGTCATCGGTTTTTCCGCCACCGTACCAAAGATGTTCCCCAAAAATGTTATCACTTTGGTCGATGTACAACTCATGGGTATGGGCATTCTTAACCACTGCAGACTTGTTGCCCCGCAGATCAATTTTGAGCACCTGTGTCAAGTCAGTATAATAAACATTTCCTTTGCTATCCATCACGATCCCGATGCCGGGATGGGCTACCGCCCAACTACTTGCTATCAATAACAAAATGAGGAACGCTGTTTTCATGCTGTTTGGATATTGTGAATTGTCAATGCGACAGTGATGGCAGCGAGAATAATTCGGTCTTGGTGTTGTCGAGAATACCCCGGATCAGTTGGAAATTCGCATCGTTGGGTGAAAGATTTACACGTTTGTCAATAATGGTTCTGTTGCGATAAATGACAAAGGTGTTTTCATTGACTGGGTCGATTTTGTTTAAATGCACATCACTGTTTGTTTCCCGGAGTGAAGGCACAAAAGTAAGCGCCACTTGCCGGATAGCCAGTTCTTTACCAATCGCTGCTAATTCCCGTTGCAGCGATTCCCTGTGATAGCCTTTTTCGCTGCCATACACGAAGTATACCTTTAAATACTTACCGCGCATTTGGCTTTCCGTTTCTAAGAATGGCAGCCACTTTTTGATATCCGACCAATTCGGCCGGTTACCTACGAAATACAAAATTCCATGGTAACGACCGTACTTACAAACGGGGCAAGCCTCAGTCCCTTTGTCGGGCCCCCACGCGTGCGTTGGTCCAAACGATGGGCTGTCCTCGCCAATTTCGAGTCCTGAACTCTGCTCTTTCTCGGTGGCTGAAGGATAATTAGGTATGTTAAGACCTAAGATGATGTCGTGTACAGCAACTTGAATATTCTTTTTCATTCCGATACGCAGCACGCCACTTCCACCTCGGTTTTCCGCCTTAAATCCGCGTTTTGTTTTTCGATATAGCAACGGATCATCATCGAAAACAAGGTCATCTACATAGTAT
>JBJTHA010000228.1:0-2789 GCA_046094265.1 Cytophagales bacterium | reverse complement strand
ACTGATAACCTTCGAAAAGTCTATGGTGTGCAGTTAAGCATTCCTATACTTGGTGGCAATAGTATTTTTCAAAATCGCGCTACAGTTGTACAGCAACGCACCACGTACTACAATAATCAAATCATCAGAAAAAATGTAGAGGTGCAGGTGAAGGCGGACGTTTTGCGAGCCCAACAGAACTTCAAGTTGGTGAAGCGTACATATTCGGTCTCGCAAGCGCAGCTGAATGCGGCAGAGAATGCATTTTCCCTTGAAACCGAACGTTACAACTTGGGTGTTACCAATTTTGTGGACTTCATTAACGCCAACCGCATGTTTGTGCAGGCGCAAACGGATAAAGCCCAAGCCGAGTATCGATTGCTATTTCAAAAAGTGCTGCTCGACTATGCGGTGGGCACACTCAAAGTTGAAGATATACAACCCTAAAACCACCCATCTTTTTTTAAGGCTTTGCGCCTTTTTTACCTATATTTGCGCCCCTGACGAAATCGTTAGGGCTGTTTTTGGTATCAAAACAGTTATGTGTAACCAAAATTTGCAGCGAAATGCCCACTTGTTGCATGTAATAAAGGGCAAATAATATGGCCAAAGTGTCAAAAGAAAAAGAAACTGCCAAAGCCCCCAAAGGTGATGGTCAAGCAAAAAAAGCACTTGCAATAAAAGGTGCGGAAACGGATGTAGATGTAAAAACCGCAGAAGCTGAGTTAAAAGAAGACGATCTAGCAGCTTTTAAAGCACAGAAGAAACGCGAAGAAGAAGAAGGCATCAGCCGGATGAGTATAGATGTAACAGCGCGCAAAGCGGCTACGGCATCAAACATCTCATTAGAGAATTTCAACTGGGAAACATTCGATCGCAAAGGATTTGGCGAGGGCTATTCTAAAAACGAACGCGATCAATTAGATAAATTATTTGGTGGGGGAGTTAGTTCGGTAAATGAAAGCGAAGTAGTGCAAGGCTCCGTGGTGGGCATCAACGACCGTGATGTGATTTTGAATATCGGATTTAAGTCAGACGGCCTAGTGCCTTTGGCAGAATTTAAAGACATGCCTAATTTAAAAATTGGCGATGTTGTTGATTTGTTTATCGAGGAGCGCGAAAACGCAATGGGGCAGTTGGTCCTTTCGCGCAGAAAGGCAAAGTTGGTGAAAGGCTGGGATTATGTGCAGAAAGCATTGGATAACGATGAGGTGATTGAAGGTTTTGTGAAACGCAGAACCAAAGGCGGTTTGATTGTGGATGTATTTGGTATCGAAGCGTTTTTACCAGGTTCACAAATCGATGTTAAGCCAATCCGCGATTTCGATATCTATGTGAACAAGTCAATCGAAGTAAAAGTAGTGAAGATCAATAACACTAACGACAACGTGGTGGTATCGCACAAAGTATTGATCGAAAAAGATCTGGAGCAACAAAAAGCTGTAATCCTTACCAACCTAGAAAAAGGACAAGTGTTGGAAGGTGTGATCAAGAACATGACCAACTTTGGTGTGTTCATCGATTTGGGTGGTGTAGATGGTTTATTGCACATCACGGATATTTCGTGGGGTCGCATCAGTCATCCTGAAGAGCTGTTGAAACTTGATCAAGTGGTGAAGGTGGTAGTATTGGATTTTGATGGCGATAAGAAGAGAATTTCGTTAGGCATGAAGCAACTGACGCCTCATCCTTGGGAATCATTGTCTGCTGATGTAGCTATTGGTTCTAAAGTGAAGGGCAAAATTGTAAATGTGGCCGATTACGGTGCATTCTTGGAGTTGCAACCTGGTGTGGAAGGATTGATCCACGTAAGTGAAATGAGTTGGAGCCAACATTTACGTAACCCACAAGACTTTATGAAAGTTGGCGATGAGTTGGAAGCGGTAGTGTTGACAATCGATCGTGAAGAACGCAAGATGTCATTAGGCATAAAGCAGTTAACCGCGGACCCTTGGACACGCCAAGAAATTTTAGGCAAATATGCGGTAGGCACTCGCCACACAGGCATTGTGCGCAACCTAACCAACTTCGGCTTGTTTATCGAGTTGGAAGAGGGTATCGATGGATTGGTTCACGTTTCGGATTTAAGTTGGACGAAAAAAATCAAGCATCCATCTGAGTTTACCAAAGTAGGGGAGAAGATTGAAGTGCAGGTATTAGAATTGGATACGGTAAACAGAAGGTTAGCCTTAAGCCATAAGCACTTAGAGGAAAACCCTTGGGATACGTTCGAGAACATTTTCACTGTTGGTTCTACACATAAGTGTACCATTCTAAACAAGAACGATAAGGGCGCGACCCTCGAATTGCCTTACGGTATTGAAGGCTTCTGCTCAAGCAAAAATTTGGCGAAGGCCGATGGAGGCAAAATAGAGACAGGCGAAGCCTATGACTTTAAAGTGCTTGAGTTTTCTAAAGACGACCGCAGAATTGCGTTGAGCCTAAAGGCAACGTGGTCTGCCGAAGAGACTGGTACAAAGGCTGCGACACCAAAGAAGGCAGCAGCAGCTCCCAAGGGTAAGAGCATTGAAAAGATTAACCAAGAAGTAGAGAAGTCTACCTTGGGCGATATTGAAGCATTGAGCGCCTTAAAGGAGAAAATGAACGCGGCAAAGGCAAACTCAGGGGGTAACTAAAAAAGATCTTTGCCAAAAAAAATGGCCATGCGCTCTGCGTGGCCATTTCCATTTTTGTTAGCTCGAGATAAATTCTACCCGGAGGTCTCTTTAAGTCAAAATGCGTGTTGTTTAGACATCTCTATTTTGTAACTTTGTGTAATTCAATTAAGGTTCCGTGGCCGAGTGGCTAGG
>JBJTHA010000227.1:0-5265 GCA_046094265.1 Cytophagales bacterium | reverse complement strand
GCGTTGGTCAATCCCTCGCCACCCATCATGGCGATGTATGCATAAGAAATCGCTAAAATACTTGCGCTACCCCAGGGTGCTGCCGATACTGCCGAGATTGCTTCGGCACCACCTGTTTTTACTACCGCGTGGCCCGGCAAGAACGGTTTCAATTTGTCGTTCACACAAATGGGGCCCATGCCGGGGCCACCGCCACCATGTGGAATGCAAAATGTTTTGTGAAGATTTAAGTGGCACACGTCTGCACCAATGTTGGCAGGTGAAGTGAGACCCACCTGTGCATTCATGTTCGCGCCATCCATGTAGACAAGTCCACCATTTTGATGAATGGTTTCACAGATGTCGGTAATGGCTTCTTCAAACACTCCATGTGTGGATGGATAGGTTACCATTAAACAAGCCAAACGATCTTTGTATTGTTCAGCTTTTGCTTTCAAATCAGCTACATCCACCTTTCCTTCTTCATCTGATTTGGTCACAATTACCTCCATTCCTGCCATGACGGCACTGGCAGGGTTAGTGCCGTGTGCTGATGAAGGAATCAAGGCAATATTTCGGTGATGGTCGCCTCTGCTTTGGTGATAAGCACGAATGACCATGAGGCCCGCATATTCGCCTTGTGCACCGCTGTTGGGCTGCAACGATACACCTGTGAAGCCCGTAACTTCCTTCAACCAATTTTCTAAGTTGGTAATCATCTCCGCATAGCCTTCCGTTTGGTTGCTTGGCGCGAACGGATGGATTTGTCCGAGCTCAGGCCATGTCACCGGAATCATTTCGGTGGTGGCATTCAACTTCATGGTGCAAGAGCCCAGTGAAATCATCGAGTGCACCATCGACAAATCTTTGTTCTCTAATTTTTTGATGTAGCGCAGCATTTCGTGCTCGCTGTGGTGAGAGTTGAAAACAGCGTGAGTTAAGAAAGAAGTACTTCTTCTTAGTGATGCTGACCAATCAATGCCGAGCTCACCTTCTTGAAGTTTTAAATTCACTGAATCCTTTCCAATAGACTCCGTCAAAATAGCAAGAATATTTTTCAAGCTCGCCAGAGAAGTCGTTTCGTCCAAAGAAATCCCAATTGTTCCATCGGAAAAGTAACGGAAGTTAACACCGTGTTCCTCTGCGATTGACCTTACTTTATTTGAGTCAGTTCCTGAAATTTTCAAGGTGTCAAAATAGTTTTTATTCAACTGCTTGAAACCTAATGCCTCAATGCCCGATGCCGCTAACTTCGTCAAACCATGTATCCTTCCAGCGATTTTTTTCAAACCTTCTGGCCCGTGATAAACGGCATACATTCCGGCCATCACCGACAACAAAACTTGCGCGGTACAAATATTCGATGTTGCCTTTTCTCTGCGGATGTGTTGCTCGCGGGTTTGCAATGCCATTCGGTAACCGGGGTTTCCTTGTGCATCTTGCGAAATGCCAATGATACGACCCGGCATCTGACGTTTGAATTCATCTTTGGTGGCGAAGAACGCGGCATGCGGCCCGCCAAAACCCATAGGGACGCCAAAGCGCTGCGAAGAACCCACCACTACATCCGCACCCATTTCTCCGGGCGACTTCATCAATACCAAACTCATCAAGTCGGCACCCATCACTACAAAAACTTCTTTTTCGTGAGCTGATTCGATAAATGCGCTGTAATCTTTTATCTCGCCATTGTTGTTTGGGTTTTGAACATAGACCGCAAACAAATTCGCATTAGTGATATCAAGCTTTGTAACATCGCCCACTACCAATTCTACACCAATAGGCGCAGAACGCGTTTTCAATAAATCGATTACCTGTGGAAAGGTGTTTTCATCGACAAAAAACTGATGCGCATTTTTTTTAGAGGCCTTCTTTGACGCATGCAATAGATGCAAAGCCTCTGCGGCCGCGGTGGCCTCATCCAACAACGATGCGTTGGCAATTTCCATACCTGTAAGGTCGATGATCATCGTTTGGTAATTGATCAACGCTTCCATGCGGCCTTGTGCAATTTCTGCTTGATAGGGTGTGTAGGCCGTGTACCACCCGGGGTTCTCCAATATATTTCTAAGGATGACGGGCGGAGTGATGCAATTATAATAACCCGTGCCGATGTATGACTTGTAAATTTTGTTCTTCGACATCGTCTTTTTGAAGCTATTCAAAAACTCATACTCCGATTGCGGCTTCGGCAGGTTTAGAGGTTTTTTTAGCCGAATATTACTTGGCACTGTTTGCTCAATCAGTTCATCTACTGACTTGACTTTCACCACTTTCAGCATTTCGCTGATTTGGCTTTCGCTAGGTGCGTTGTGGCGGCTTTCAAATTTTTCGGAGTAGGCGGGATTTATGTAACTCATAGTTTTCGTGTCGAATGAATAACCCAAAAAGAAAGTAAAAGTTCCGAAAACCCAATACTGGATTCTGGATGCTAGTACCCAGAATCCAGTATCAAGTATTTAGAATCGTTCGAACTGAGAGAAGAAGAAGTTGCTTTCGATCTCAGCGTTGGCATCTGAATCAGAGCCGTGAATAGCGTTGGCGTCAATTGACTTGGCAAACAATGCACGAATTGTACCGGGCGCAGCCTTCTTTGGGTCCGTGGCACCAATAAGTGTTCTAAAGTCTTCTACCGCATTGTCTTTCTCTAAAATCATAGGCACGATGGCGCCTGATGACATATAGCTGCACAATTCGCCATAAAAAGGGCGAGCCTTGTGCACTTCATAAAACTTGCCTGCCAGCTCGCTACTTAAGCGTGTTTTCTTCATCGCCACGATTTTGAAACCGGCCTCCTCGATCATTTTAGTGATTGCCCCAATATTGCCCGCGGTTACCGCATCAGGCTTCAACATGGTAAAAGTTCTGTTTCCTGCCATTTCTTTGTCTTTTTAAAGGTTTTTGCTTCAATAATTTGGCCGCAAAAGTATCAAAAGAACCCGTATCGCAGTAGGCCGGTCATCCCAAATCATTGATTATTTTTGCTGCCTTTATTTATGACCAACCTTTCAGCACTTAAGACTTTGCTCGATTCTCCGAAAAGGGTGGTAATTGTGACCCATTTCAAGCCCGATGCGGATGCGCTTGGTTCATCTTTGGGTTTGGCCAACTTGCTGGTAAAAAAGGGGCACAATGTTTCTGTCATCTCCCCTAGCGATTATCCAGATTTTTTGGCTTGGATGCCAGGCAAGGAATTGGTTTTGGCAATATCTACCAGAGCAGCACAGCAAAAAGCAGCCGAGCTGGTAGCACAAGCTGAAGTCATCTTTTGTTTAGACTTTTCAAGCTTGAAAAGAATACATGAAGTAGGGCCGATGGTCGCAAACGCAAAGGGAACCAAAATAATGGTAGACCACCATCTAGAACCGGAAGACTTTGCAGCGATGAAAAAGTGGGATGTGGCATCTGCTTCAACCGCCCAGTTGATTTTTGAGCTTATCTATGAGTTTGGCGACCAACACCTGATAGACGCTAACATTGCTACCTGCCTATACGCTGGGTTGATGACAGACACAGGCGGCTTTCGGCACAACAACACCACCAGAAGAGAATTTGAAGTAGCTTCGGAGTTGGTCCGGTTTGGCGCGCAACCGAGCGAGGTGGCAAAACAAATTTATGACACCAACTCACTGGAGCGACTGCGCTTAACCGGCTACGCGCTGAGCGAAAAGTTGGTGGTGTTATCAGAATACCGCACTGCCTACATGACGTTGACACGTGCTGAACTTTCAGAATTTGGGGCGCAAACAGGCGATACAGAAGGGCTAGTCAATTATGGGCTTTCGATTAAAGGAATAAAAATGGCCGTGCTGATGTACGACCGTGGGGAAGAAATAAAACTTTCCTTCCGGTCGTTATCTGATTTTGACGTCAATGCTTTGGCTCGAAAACATTTTGAGGGTGGTGGTCATAAAAATGCCTCGGGTGGCCAATCTAAATTGAGCTTGGAAGCCACATTACAGAAATTTTTGTCAATTTTGCCAGAATATAAAACTGAACTAACGCGTATTTAAAAAACTCTAATGAAAAAGAATCTAATCGTTGCATTTTTTGGACTCATCCTATTGGCCTCATGCACCAATTCAAAAGAAACCATGTCAGGATTTAAATACTCGCTTTTGCGCGAAGGCAGCGGAGAAAAAGTAGATTCAGGCAAATATGCCGTAGTAAATTTCATATTTAAAGATGCGAAAGACTCCATTTGGAACGACACCCGAAAAGCGGGTTACCCAGCGGTAGTAATGGTGGGCGGAGACAAGTATATCAAAGGAGACGCAGTAATGGAGGTGTTGAAGAAATTGAAGGTGGGCGATAGCGCAACATTTCAGGTAAAAGCACGCACACTGTTTCAAAATACCTTTAGGCAAAACATTCCTTTTGGCGTAGATACAGCTCAATCATTTACGTTCAACATAGGAGTACAAAACATGCTAAACGAAGAGGGCAAGCAAAAACTTCAAGAAGAATGGGTGGCCAAAGAAAATGCCAAGATGATGAAGCAACAGCAAGAACAACTTGCTAAAGACACATTGGCAATTGATGATTACTTGAAGGCAAAGAACATCGCTGCACAAAAAACGGCCTCTGGCATTCGTTATGTGATGGTACAAGCAGGAAAAGGTGAAAACGCTAAGCCGGGGCAAAAAGTGAAAGTAAATTATTGCGGATACCTCCTAAGCAACGGTAAGTACTTTGATTGCAGTTCGGAGTCGGCCGCAAAAGAACATGGATGTTTCAATGAAGGCAGAAAACCGTATGGTCCGTTGGACATCACGCTGGGCATGCAACAGGTAATTGCGGGCTGGGAAGAATCTTTACAATTAATGAACAAGGGTAGCAAAATGACAGCCTTCGTGCCCTCTACTCTTGCGTATGGAAATCAAAGAAGAAGCCAAGATATTGTTGAAAATTCTATTTTGGTTTTTGAAATGGAGTTGGTGGATGTTTCAAAATAACCGCACTATGTTATTGAGAGTTTTTTTTATTGTTTCAGTTTGTGCTTTTTTGAGCTGTTCAAAAGACACGCCCGCTCCTAATTTTGACGAACAGTTGATAAAGGATTTAGCCTCTATTGATTCTTACTTGAAGTCTAACAATATCAACGCGCAATCTGACCCAGACAATTATATTCGGTACGTTGTAAACTATCAAGGCTTGGGCAACTATCCTACCTACATGGCCGACTCGATCACTGTTACTTATAACTTTAAATTACTTCCTTCACAAACACAGGTACAAGCGGCTACTACACCTGTGCGGTTTTTATTAGGCGACTTAATTCCTGGC
>JBJTHA010000226.1:0-3039 GCA_046094265.1 Cytophagales bacterium | reverse complement strand
GGGCGCAGCGGGGGCAGGTGTGGTGGAATATTTCACCCAGCCTTCTGGCAGGATTCGCTCTCCGTTGGCAACACCGTCATTCAAATACAATAAGCCAAACCGCGCCCAGTCGCGGGCAGTGGCATAGCTAAACGATGAGCCGACAAAAGTGCCGGAGGGATCGGGCTCTACCACCATGCTAGACGCGCCAATCTTATGGAAGATTTCGCGGTAAGGCAATGGGTGGTACTCAGCATCGCCCACCGTTTGCCGGATGATGCGTGAAATGATGTTGGTCGTGCCGCTGCTGTAATACCATTTCTCGTCCGGCTGCGATTCCAATTTCGATTGAGCCGCAAATGCACCTGCGTCTCTCTTCCGGAATAACATGTTGGTAGCGGTGCTTGGGCCTGCGTACAATTCTTCCCATGCCAGTCCGCTGGTGGCTTGCATCAAGTTGTTGAGCGTGATCTTTTTTCTTTCATCCGATTTCCACTCGTCTACAGGGGCAGGCGCCTCAACCGTTAGCTTGCCTTGCTTCACCAGCACACCCACCATGGCATTGGTGATGGTCTTGGTCATGCTCCAACCAATGAGGGGCGTGGTTCCCGAAAAACCCTTTCCGTATTTCTCCGCGATGATGGCACCGTTTTGAATTACGATGACTGCTCGCGTGTTCACTGGTTTCTCAGCATCGGGTTCTGCGAAGGCCGCGTCCACTACCTGATTTAGTTTTGTGTTGGTGTTCAGCAGCGAGTCAACAGTTTTGTTTCCCAGGGGCCATGCCATGGTATCTTGATTGGCTTGCGGCTTTTCGGCCAACGTGATTTTCTGGGCCCGAAGTTCTTCTTCGCTGATTTCAGAAACCAACGTACAACCCAGGCCTTTTCTGAAAATTGCTTTGCGTGCGCTCAAGCCAAAGACACTTCCCGTGGCCGAAGAATCTTCACGATTCACCTGGTAGGTGCCAAGGTTTACCAGTGAAGCGCCAAGTTCTTGTTGGATTACCTCCTCTGGGTTTCTACCCGCCACAAACACACACGAGCACAAATTTTTGGCTCCGTAACCTGCAATGATGGGGAATGCTTGGGAGAGGTAATAAGAACCATAAGCGATGATGGCCACCACCAGCACCAAACTAATTCTCTTCAGGAGCTTCATAGACTTTTGAGATATAAAAAAAACAGGATTCGGTGGTAAAGATACTTTACTTTTCAATTACCGTTAAGTACGTGCAAGCGGTGTTGATAGAAACGTCTTTCGTTTTCTGATTTCGATTGGTTGATCGCGTCAGTCAGGCACTGTGCTGCTTCCACGTTGTTGCTCTGGCGAGTATGCCATTCAGCCATGGTGGCATAAAGCAAGCTGTTATCTTTCAGCTGCCGCTGCAGATCGGATCCTTTCAATTTTTCAAAAGCGAAAGGCACGCCTTTCCACTCTGCCAGGGCAATGAGTTGGTTGAGCTGCACCACAGGTAGGGGCTTGAGTTGGTACAGCCAATCGTACAATTCTACAATCCGTGCCCAGTTGGTTTGTTCATAACGGGTAGCGCAACAATGCTCGTAGGCAATGGCCGCTTCCACGTGGTAGTGCGTTACCTCGCTGCCTTGCGAGGAGCGGTTGAGGTAAAAGTTACCTTGTTCAATCAGCGGTGCGTTCCATTTTGTGCGGTCTTGTTCACGCATTTGCACCAACTCGCCTGACTCATTGGTACGGCTGTGCACGCGTGCCGCATTGAAGCATAATAATGCCAACAGTGCGAACGTGGAAGGCATTTGCGTAAAGCGGTTGTCCGCCAGCATTTTACCTAGGCGTAACGACTCATCAATGAGTTCTTCTCGCACAATGGACGTGTGGTGCGATGCGTGGTAACCTTCATTAAAAATGAGGTAGATGGCAGTGAGTACGTTTTCCAATCTCGATTGGAGTTCTTCGGCCGCTGGCAGCTGAAATACAATAGGTTGTTGCCGAAACTGCTCTTTGGCCCGATACAAGCGCTTGGTGATGGTTTCTTCGTTAGTGAAAAATGCATGCGCAATTTCAGCTGTGCTAAATCCACAAAGTGTTTTTAAGATCAAAGCTACTTGCCCTTCTTCGGCTACCGATGGGTGGCAGCACACAAACATCATGCGCAGTTGTTCATCTTCAATTTGATATGGTGATATGATTTCTTGCAGCGTGGCGGTGGCCGAATATTCTGACTTAAGCAGGCTGCTGATTTCTTTGGCGAACCCTCTGTTGTATTTTTCTTTTCGCAGCACATCCAGCGCTTTGTTGCGAGCAACTGCAAAAAGCCACGCGGATGGATCTTTGGGCATGCCGTGGAATTTCCAATGTTCTAATGCTTTGAGCAGGGAATCTTGCATCACATCTTCAGCCAGCTGTAGGTTATGAGGACCAAAAACTCTGGTGAGCACAGAAATCAGTTTACTTGATTCGTGCCGGAAGAGGTTTTCGATGGAGGTAGCAGATTGCAGGTGTTGTTCGATTTGGAACTTGATATTGTTAATTTAATGTTTTGTGTTTTGCCACGGTTGCCGATGTCGGACTACTTCAATGTTAACCTGCATAATTGTTTGATGGGTGAGAGCAATGAAAAAGAATAGGTTAGCGGTTTGGGCGTTTGTTCTAAGCATTTTTTATGTAGTCGATAAATTTTGTTTGCGGCTTTCCAAGTTCGAGCCAAGTCCTTTCGGATTGAAACTTCTCCGGATACTTGTTGAGGGCCTCCACGATTTTTGCACCGTAATTGAACTTGTTGCTGAAAAAACCTACGATTTTAAGTAATTCAATAGGGGCTCTCATTATTTTTATCTTTTTCCCGTAGTAATTACCAACATAAAACTTCGCAGCTTCGGCAGCAGTAAAGCCTTCCTGTCCTTGAATAAAATAGTCGTTGCTACCATTATTAAGCTGAAATGACTTTATAACTTGCTTTCCATAATCGCCACCTGCTATTAAAAACATTTTATGGTTCGATCTTCCTGCCAGAGCAATTTTATTGCCCTGCCGGTAAGCACCCTTGTCAAAGCTTTCCATGAAAGTTGAAGGATAAAAAAT
>JBJTHA010000225.1:0-2823 GCA_046094265.1 Cytophagales bacterium | reverse complement strand
TTTCCGCTTACCATCACAAAAGAACGGACTCAGTATTTTTCTTTTTCGCAACCGCATTATTCGACCCACCAAGTATTGGTGCAGAAGAAGCCAGCCAACTGGCGCATGCAGCCGCCTGCGGTAATAGAAAAACGGTTGGTGCGCAGTCCCGCAGAACTGATCGGCAAAGAAGTGCACGTGTTGCGAAGTTCTTCTTTCAGCGAGCGGTTGAAAAATTTATCGCATGAAGTAGGTGGTGATATTTTGATCAAAGAAGACAGCGCACTGGCAGAAACAGAGTCATTGATTCGAAAGGTTGCCATCGGAGAAATCAAATACACCGTAACAGACCAGACCATCGCCATGGTCAATTCTTTGTATTACCCCAATCTGGATATCAATACCGTTATCAGTTTGCCGCAACAAATTGCTTGGGGTGTGCGAAGTAATTCACCTCACCTATTGACCGCACTTAATGAATGGCTCACCAAAGTGAAACGCAACGGTATCTTTCAAGTGGTGTTTGACAAATACTTTAATAGCCCGCGGTTTTCAATTACACTGGCAGAAAGCGACTACTCGAGCCTGGGTGGCAACAAACTATCGCCCTATGATGAGCAATTAAAACAAGGAGCGAAAGACCTGGGATGGGATTGGAGACTGGTGGCTTCCATTGTTTATCAAGAATCGCACTTTGAGCCAAACGCAAAATCGTGGGCAGGCGCGATTGGCTTAATGCAGTTAATGCCGGAGACTGGTGATTATTTTGGAGTGACCAATTTGTGGGATCCGCAAACAAATATCCGGACGGGTATCCGCTTTCTAAAGTTCTTAGACGACTATTGGATCAAGACAGTGCCAAAACCTGAGGAGCGCATAAAGTTTGTGTTGGCCTCTTACAATGTTGGATTATCGCATGTGATTGACGCGCAGAAACTTGCTCGTAAAAACGGTCGTAATACAGCCAAATGGGCTGACGAAGTAGAATATTTCTTGGCTCAGAAATCAAACCCGAAATATTACCGCGATGCCGTAGTGGCCGCTGGCTATTGCCGCTGCGATGGGCCTGTGCGTTATGTGAAAGAAGTACTAGAACGGTACGAGGAATACAAAGTACATATTGAGGCATAAAATTGAACCAAGTGTTGAAGATATCATTTAACTAATACAATCTCAATACATGGCGATTATCAGACCTAACAAATAGGCCAATATGCTGAATTTTGAGATTCCGTTGCGCTCAGAATTCCGAAGTAAAATGAAACTCAATATCCGGAAAATTGTCTTTCACCATTTGCAGCCATGCTTTTGACTCGGCCATAAACACTAATTTATCGTCTTTGTCGCGCGCTATGTGGCGTTGTTTTGATTCGATGAACTCAGCCAGTTTTTTGGGGTCTTTGCTGCTGATCCAACAGGCTTTGTAAATGGTTTGTGGCGCAAATTCTGCAGATGCCCCGTATTCGTTCTTCAAACGGAACTGAATTACTTCAAATTGGAGCGCACCCACCACACCCACTACTTTCTTTTTTCCTAATTCGTAAGTAAACAACTGTGCCACGCCCTCTTCCATCAATTGAAGCAAACCTTTTTCAAGCTGTTTGGTCTTCATGGCGTCTTTGTTGATCACTTCTTTAAAAATCTCGGGCGAAAAACTGGGAATGCCCGTGTAAATCATTTTCTCACCATCGGTGAGCGTGTCGCCAATTTTCAAGTTGCCAGTATCGTACAAACCCACGATGTCGCCTGGCCATGCAAAGTCCACTGTTTCGCGGTCTTGTGCCATAAAAGCAGTAACATTGCTAAAACGGATGGCCTTGTCTTGGCGCACGTGGTAGTAATTGGTGCCGCGCTCAAATTGCCCGGAACACACGCGTATAAAGGCAATTCTATTACGATGCTTGGGATCCATGTTAGCATGGATTTTAAAAATGAAACCGGTAAACTTTTTTTCGCTCGGCAGCACTTCACGCACAGTGGTTTCTCGGCTAATGGGAGCTGGGGCAATGCGAATGAATGTGTCCAGTAATTCTTTTACACCAAAGTTGTTAACGGCACTTCCAAAGAATACAGGAGCAACTTTGCCCTCCAAGTAATCGTGCACTTCAAATTCCGGATACACGCCTTCTATCAATTCCACATCGGCACGCAGCTGTTTGGCGTATGGTTCTCCCACCAATTGGTCTACGTCTGTGCTATTGATATCTGAAATTTCAATGCTGTCTTGCACCGTGGTTTTGCTGGGTGTAAATAGCTGAAGGCTCTTTTCGTACAAATTGTAAACGCCTTTGAAGGTCTTCCCCATGCTGATGGGCCAACTTAACGGACGTACTTTAATATTCAGTTTTTCTTCAATTTCGTCCAGCAAATCAAATGGATCTCTACCTTCGCGGTCTAGCTTGTTGATGAAGCACAACACAGGTGTGCTGCGCATGCGGCATACTTCCATCAACTTCTCTGTTTGCATTTCCACACCCTTCACGCAATCAATCACCATGATTACGCTATCCACAGCGGTGAGGGTGCGATAGGTATCTTCCGCAAAATCTTGGTGACCCGGTGTATCGAGCAAGTTTATTTTAATGTCTTTGTAATCGAAACCCATTACAGACGTGGCCACCGAAATGCCCCGCTGCTTTTCAATCTCCATCCAATCGCTGCGGGCGTTCTCTTTGATTTTCGATGACTTTACGGCACCGGCTTTTTGAATGGCACCGCCAAACAGCAACAACTTTTCGGTGAGCGTGGTTTTGCCCGCATCGGGGTGACTAATGATGCCGAATGTTCTTCTGCGCGCTATTTCTTGTTCCAATGTCATAGTTCGATAATAAAAAAGGGATAGAT
>JBJTHA010000224.1:0-6243 GCA_046094265.1 Cytophagales bacterium | reverse complement strand
CTATGAGATTTATTTCATCATTCTTTTCGTTCGTTATCATGGCCGCGGTCGCTGTTGTGTTGTCTTCATGTGGAGGTAGCAGCACGCCAGCACCAACAACCAAACCCGGTTCATGGACATCACTTGCCGACTTTGGTGGATTTGGCCGGAGCGGCTCTGCCTATTTTGTGATTGGCGACAAGGCATATGTAGGAGGCGGTTTTGTTGACGGTGTCACTACAGGTGGAGTGTTGAATCGTGTGAACGACTTTTGGCAATTTGATGCCGCCCTTAATACGTGGGTTCAAAAGACAGACTTTCCGGGCATTGCGCGCAGCGGAGCTGTTGGTTTTTCTATTGGAAACAAGGGCTATGTTGGTTTGGGTACCGATGGCGTGAACCGTCTGAAAGATTTTTGGGAATTTGACCCGACAGGCAACGGTGGAGCAGGAAGTTGGAGAAAGATAAAGGACTTTGGCGGTAATGGTGAACTGGGTAGAACCGGTGCGGTAGCGTTCAGCGTGTCGGGGAGAGGATTTGTTGGGTCCGGTTTTAACGGCAACGCATTGAATGATATTTGGGAATATGTGCCAGGCACGGACACTTGGGTTCAGCGCACGAGCATTGCACGCAAGAGAGTAAATGCCGTGGCGTTTACATTAAATAACGCGGTGTACGTTTTGGGTGGATCTAATAATGGCCTTACTGTGAGGGAAGTGGAGCAATACGATCCTGTGGCAAACACATGGACGCAAAAGGCAGCACTTACACAGAAAGACGCTAATGGTAACAAAATTGATCAACCGCTCTCGCGCGAGTTTGCAGTGGCGTTTACATTCGGAGGCTTTGGTTATATTACTGGAGGTTCTTTTAATAACCAAGTGTTCAGTGACACTTGGCAGTATGATCCGGCAACCGATACGTGGAAAGAGTACGTTTTGTTTTCTTCAAAGGGGCGCGCACGCGATGCTGCGGCCGGATTTGCCATTGGTAATACAGGTTACGTTACAACCGGCAGATCAGGAAGCTTGCGATTTGATGATACTTGGGCGTTCGATCCGAACGGCACCAACTAGGCTGTTTAAGTTTCAAAAAAAAGTCCAAGCAAGGCCTTGGACTTTTTTTTCTAAAACATTTTCAATGCTTTGTACGTCCAATAAAAGCATATCACAGAGGCAACAATTCGCGCAAATAACTTCATCAGTAGGATAATCGAAAGATCACTGGTATAGTCATACGTATCCGCACGGGTCTACCTCTTTGCTTTGCCGGCTCCCACTTAGTTTGAGAGAGCACGCGTATGGCCTCCTCATCGCAACCCGCGCCAATGCCTTTTGAGATTTTGAAATCTGTGGGCTGACCATGCTTGTCAACGATGAATTGCACAAACACTTTTCCCTCCACACCAATCTTCACAGCTTGCTTTGGGTAACGTATTTTGTTTGTAACCGTTTCGTAAAACGAATGGTAACCTCCCACGGGCACTGCGTTGCTCTCTGGAAAAAGAACTATCGTGTCAGTTTCTTCCGGGGGCAATGATGCAAACGCAAAATTGGGTATCTCTTTGCTGTTGGCTGGGTTATCGGGGGGTGAGGGGATTGGCTCACTCTCCAATGGGTCTTTCGCGGTGACGATCTCAATGGGTAGAATCGGTTTGGTTTCTATCTTGATGTTCTCTCTTTTCACTTCGGGTGGATCAATCGCGTGGGTTGTCACGGGAATGGCGTACGACATAGTAATAACATTTTCATCCGGAGTGGGCTTTTTAACAACCCTTTTTACGGTGATCCATTCAAATGCTGAGATCACCAACGTTAAGCTTACACTTAAGCCGATGAGAAAGAACTTTTTACGTTGTGCGTGCAGATCTTTGCTCGCATGCTTCTTCGATTCCATACAAGTTGGATTAGAGTTTTTGAATTTAAGATTTTAGAAAACGAAGCTTCAAGGACTGTAAGCCAGCGAGCAGAGTAAAGTCACATACTTTAGCCTGAATCTTTGTCTACAGGTTTCAAATAGACCTATGTTAGTTTTTAGCCAGCAACCTGATGCTTGTAGCGGTATGCTGACGCTTAGCTTGCTGTCGCTTCTCCCACCGCACGACAATGACTAGCAGAATGGTAATGATGGCAATCAAAAGAAAATACGTAAACACACGGAGTATTTTTTTTAACCTCATGTCTGCCTCGTGTTGTTTCAGAACCGCGTTGTAATTACGGTACCGCTCGCTACCGCGGGCGGTAGTGCGTTGTCTGCGCATGCGTATTTCGTGCCTACCCATCGTATTTCACCCTCAAGTTAAACTGTTGGCGCAACCTGTCCAAAGCTCGGTATGTCCGCATCTTGGCACCACTTTCTGTAATGTCTAATATAAATGCAATTTCTTTGAAGTCTTTGTCTTCAAAAAAACGCAGTTCCAATACTTGCACCATGTCGGTGGGCAGTTCGTTCATGTAAGCAATCAACCTCCCCATCATTTCTTCGTTCCAAACGTCATTGGCCTGCTCCATCAACTCGCGTACTTTCACTTCTTCAATACTGAATACTTTTTTGCCCTTGTGTTTTCGATAGAACTTGTTCACCTCATTACTGGCAATTTTGTAGAGCCAAGCAGAAAACGGAAAGCCGCGGTACTCGTAGCGATGCAGGTGATTGAGGGCGTTCACAAAAGTTTGTGAGCACAAGTCACCTGCGGTGGCTTCATCATCGGTTTGTCGGTACAGGAAGTTGAAGATTCGGTCAAAGTAACGTTCGTATATTTCCCCAAAAGCTTGCGGGTCTTTTTTGGCCTTTTCAATTATGTCTTGCTCTTTTCGGAGCTCGGCTTCCGTCATGACTTACGGGGGTTTCGATACCTGTTTAATGCTCAAGTTCGTAAATAGTCACTTGATTTCGTGTAGATTTAAATATGATTTTATTGTAATCGTTACTAAAGCAAGGCTCTACCGCTAGCAAAAAAAGCTTCCCTCTGGCTTGTTAGCGTTCAAGTGCAAAACAGTAGCTTCGCTCAAAGTTTAGCTGTGAAAATTGAATTCGAAAAAATCGCTGCATCAACATTATCAAAGCCGAAGGTAAACACTAGTCAAATGAAACAACCCTTTATCAACTTGCCAGTAAAGGACGTGGAGGCGTCCATGGAGTTTTATGAACAATTAGGATTTATCATTAACCCACTGTTTACTTTTGACCACCAGAAATGTATGGTTTGGGGCGATCAAATTTACCTGATGCTACAGACCTACGAAATGTTTGAATCAGGTTGCAAAAAAAGCATTCCTGACACGCAACAAAATGCAATCGTAACTTTTACGCTTACTGTCGAAAGTATTGAAAGTGTAAATAAAATAGTTGAAAATGGCTTAAAAGCAGGAGGCACAGAACCAACACCAATGCGTGACGAGGGTTTTATGCAAGTGAGGAATATTGAAGATATAGATGGTCACAACTGGGGTATTGCCTATTTGAACATCGAAAAATTTCGGGAAATAACCGGAAGGAAATGAAAAACTGGAATGAAGAGCAACAAACTACTAGAAAAATCATTTGCATCCTTTAACGACCCGAACCAAAAAAATATGGAGCAGCTCATTACACCAAGCCCCGCGTTGTGATTTGCATTCAATTTGAGCCAAGTGTTAATTTATTTCGTAGGTAAGGCTCATCAAACTTAGAGCACTATCAGGCTTGGCATAACTCAATCTTGCCAGCCGTTGGGTAGTGTGGTAACTATCCAAACCTGAGCAGGTGATGCTCTTTGCTTTTTCTATGTCCACAAATCCATCTGCGCAGAGACAATCACTTGGAAAGGAGATGTGCTTGATTTCCCCAATTACCATGATGGTGCCGTTCAGTTGTATGTCGATGCGCTGTTTGAATTCTACTCCCATCTGAATTCGGCTTTCTTTTACAAAGGGCGCTTTCCAACTATTTTTGAACTCGCGCGTCAAGCCTGTGGCATCAAATTCTGAAATTTCCTTTGCATAACGTGCTGATGTTTGGTGCGCTTGCTTGTAAATGTTTTCATTTAAGTGATTGATGGTGTACATACCCGTTTCCAGAATGTTGGAGAGTGTGTGTCTGTCTACCGAGTCAGGCCTTACAATAAATGCAATCAGTGGAGGATTGGCGCCAATGTGAAAAATGGAATTGAAAATTGCGGCATTGGTTGATCCTGTACCATCGATCGTGCTGATCAAGCAAACACTCTTAAACCCGCCAAGACTATTTATCATCTGAGCACGCTTCCTTGATTCCATCGCCATGATCTGGCTATGGTCAAATTGAGTCACTGAATCTGTCATTATTTCTTTTTGTTCATAACTGGCTACTGAGAATAAACCGCTGTAATGGCAAAAGTCATCGTATTCAATCATGTCGTTGGGTTTTACTCACCACAATATTTTTTGCCATCTTCGGAAAAATCAAACCGTGAAAGGGCAACACCGAATACCAGTATAACCTTCCCCAAAGACCTAGCGGTCTGAAAGTGGCTGTTTGATGTAAGGTGTTTATGTTGTCGGTTGTCTTGATTCTAAATTCAAGCCATGCTTCTCCGGGTAGTTTCATTTCAGCATAAAGCAATAGCCGTCCATTGGGTTTGTCGGCCACCAAAACCCGCCAAAAGTCGAGCGCATCACCAGCCTTTAAATCGGTATCGCTTCTGCGACCTCTGCGCAAGCCCACGCCACCAACCATTTTATCCATCAAGCCACGAATGCGCCACATCCAATTACCAAAATACCAACCACGGTTGCCGCCTATCGTCCAAATGTTCTCAATTACTTCATGCTTGGTTCGCGCAAAATCAATTTGTTGTTTGTCCGTAAACACGCCATGTTCGGGAACAAAGGTGTTATTCAAGAAATTTTTGTTCATAGTACCCAATGAAATGGAATCTTTCCAGCTGGACACCACATTCTTTTGACTGATCTTATCGAAGGCTAACTGCAACGCCTCTTGGTAGCCGAGCACTTTGGTGGGAACAATCTCGCGTATACGCAGGTCTTTGCAGATGACTTCATTCTTCATGCTGTTGACCAAGCTTCTTGCCAACGAATAGGTAGTTGAAGTGACAAACACCAGCCATAAAGAAGACAGCTTGGGTGTAAGAACCGGTACGGTGATAATCCAACGCTTTAGTCCGCGCATTTTTGCGAAGCCATAAAGCATTTGATTGTAGGTGAGAATTTCCGTTCCGCCAATATCAAATGTCTGGTTGAATGTTTCGGGCTTCAGCAATACGCCTTGCAAATATTCGATCACGTTGCGGATGCCGATGGGTTGGCAACGCGTCTTCAGCCACTTGGGCGCAATCATGATCGGAAGTTTTTCCACCAGGTCGCGAATGATCTCGAACGAAGCGCTGCCTGAACCGATGATGATGGCCGCACGGAGCACCGTGAGTGGGGCTTTGGCCTGCGCCAAAATATCTTCTACATTTTTTCGCGATAGCAGGTGGTCAGACAAATCCGCATCGTTCACAATGCCGCTCAAATAGACAATCTGTTTTGCGGTAGTTTGATTTACCAAGGCCACAAAGGTTTGTGCCGATTCCGTTTCGAGGGTGGTAAAATCGGGATTAGACGAACTCATGGAGTGAACCAGGTAATAGGCCGCATCAATGTCTTTCGGAATTACGTCATTGCCTTTTGGCTGATTCAAGTCGTACTCAATGACAGTTACGTTCGTCAGAAATTCTTCCGTAAAATCTTCCCAATCAAACCTGCGCTGGTCGCGGACCAAGCAGATGACATGGTGACCCGCTTCGACAAGCACGGGCAAAAGCCTGCGGCCAATATAACCAGTAGAGCCGGTGAGGAGGATTTTCATGTTTCTTTATTGATGTTGTTTTTCACACTTCTTCCAATATGAGAAAAAAGATCCAAAGTATCCGGTCACCCCTGGGTACATCCATTCTCGCGCATCTTTTTGGCCGGGGTAATAAATAAAAGCAGGGTGCTCTTTGGAAATAATCCCGATCGTTCCAAGCAAGGAAGTTTTGTACAATGATTCCAACTCTCCGATTTCACCCACCCAGATCCTAACATTCGCGATGTTTCGAGAAAGTGCGATGATGAATTCAATTACTTTATCGCTTACAGGATATTTTTGAAAGTGCGAAGGCTCTAACAACAAAACACGATTGGCATCTTCATCTTTTCGCCACAGTGGATCAAGGTTATAGGTATTGTAGATAAGCGTTGGCTTGGTAGTGTCGATTACTGGCTTCGGCAAACTTGGTAGTCGAGTGGTTAGGTTTAAATT
>JBJTHA010000223.1:0-4144 GCA_046094265.1 Cytophagales bacterium | reverse complement strand
ATTTTAAGCATTTAACCTAAAACTAAAATCTATTACGATGAAAAAAATTAAACTTCTCGTTGCTTTCGTGCTCTTGTGTTCGATTTCATTTGCACAAAAAGAAACGATTTGCCACACCGATGCCACCGATAAGTTTGCGGTGTTTGCATCGAACAAAAAATTCAACCGCGATCACCCCAGTCCGCTGCCTTATGTACACGAGAGCGAAGCCGGTGGCAAGATGATTCAACTAGCGGCCGAAGGCGCGGAAGCCAATGCATTTTATTTGGAAGCGAAAAAGAAAACCAACAACTGGATTTTCGTTTTCCAAGAGTGGTGGGGATTGAACGACCACATTAAACGAGAAGCAGAAAACCTGTACAACGACTTGGGTAATGTAAATGTGCTTGCGCTGGATATGTACGATGGCAAGCTGGCGACTGACCCACAAACGGCAGGCAAATACATGCAAGAATTTAAAAAAGAGCGCGGTGCACAAATAGTAAAAGCAGCCATTGCCTTTGCGGGAACCAAAGCAAAAATAGGCACCATCGGTTGGTGTTTTGGCGGTGGCCAATCCATGCAAGCCAGTTTGTTGGCGGCAAAACAAGCAGTGGCGTGTGTAATTTATTACGGCCAACCTGAAGAGGATTTGGAGAAGCTAAAAACATTGAACTGCGATGTGCTGAATATTTGGCCGACACAAGACAAGTGGATCAACAAAGAAGTAATACCCAAGTTTGAGGCAAATATGAAGGCGGCCGGCAAAAAACTCACCGTTAAGTCGTACGAGGCCGACCATGCCTTTGCCAACCCCAGCAACCAGAGGTACAATAAAGACTTCACTGCTAATGCCTACCAACATACCATTACTTTTTTCAAAGAAAGGTTACGGTGATAATGGAGGGAGGCCTACGAGGGCAAATTCAAACTTGGACTCAACTAGATTTATCTTACCTCTAATTTTGTGATTTGCCCCCTATGCCGATAACTTTTACCCATCGCTCTGCTGAAGAAGAAATAATGGACAACCTAGCCTGCGATGGCGAGGTAGTCGATCAAACGTTGCGCGAGTTGGATTTTATCAACCATTGGCTGGGGGGCAATGCGGTAACCGTAAATGCGGTAAAAAAATTGTTGGCAACGTCTTTAACTAAAAAAGAGCTAACAATAGCAGACTTGGGTTGCGGCAGTGGCGAGATGTTACGATTGCTGGCACGCATGGTGGAGAGAAAAAATCTACAAGCAACATTTGTTGGCATAGATGCCAACCCCAACATCATCCGCTATGCCCGGCAGCAGTCGCTACACTTTCCTCAAATCCAATACAGTGAGGATAATATTTTGGAGGACGTATTTGCACAAAAAAAATTTGATGTGGTATTGGCCACACTTTTTTTTCACCACTTCTCTACAGATGACCTGATACGTGTATTGCGGCAGTTGGCTCAGCAAACCAGTTTTATTGTTATCAACGATATCCATCGCCACCCATTTGCTTACTACTCCATCAAATGGTTGACAGGCTTGTTTTCAAAATCGGCTATGGTAAAGTTTGATGCTCCTCTTTCTGTGCTGCGTTCGTTCACCAAGCAGGAGTGGTTGTATATTTTGCAACAAGCCGGATTAACCCACTATCAAATTCACTGGAAGTGGGCATTCAGGTGGCAACTAATCATTGCCACACGCTAGCCTTTAGGTATGCTGTTCGATAACATTTTGTAAAAAATGCGGCTGTACTACCCCGCTTTGCCGCCATACCATTTTTCCTTCTTTGAACAATATCAGCGTGGGAACCCCTTGTACTTGGTATTGTTGTGCCAACAAAGGGTTTTTATCCACATCAATCTTAATAATGCTCGCTTTGTCGCCCACGGCTTGTTTTACCTAGCCTAGTATGGGGGCCATCATTTTGCAAGGGCCACACCATTCTGCAGAAAAATCGATAAGTACGGGTTTTTCCGATTGAATGAGCTGTGCGAAAGAAGTTATTGCCATAGATGTTATCGGTCTACATTGTACCACGAACCGCCATTGTGAACATTCTTGAATCCGGCTTGGTTCATTATTCGTTTGGCACTGCCACTTCGCATGCCCGAAGCACAGCAGGTGATGATTACCTCTTCTTTTTTAAACCTACCCAATTGGGAAGGCAATTGATCGAGCGGGATATTGATCGCTCCCTTTGCATGCCCTCCGGCAAATTCGCTTTTGCTGCGCACATCTAAAATCGTAGCACCATTTTCCAACAGCTCAGCGATGTTAACTTTTGCGCCCCTCCCGAAAATCATATCTAAAAATCCCATATCGTTTGTAATTTATTTTTTGTTGAAAGAAGAAAAAAATAACCCGCCCATGATTGCACCATAAGCAGTGCTGTTAAATGGTTGTGAAGTAATGGGGCACAAACCGCTTGAGCAACCTACCCAATACCAATACGCCCAGCCAAGTGCCGCACCTACTGCGGTGCCCAAGGCAGGGATTGCTATCTTAGCGAAGAACGTTCGCATTTACTTGTTTAGTTTTTTGCGAATAGTGTTAAGCCCTAGCGGTAAATACAATGGGCAAAAGCTAACCAAACTGGTGGCAATAAAAACCGCTGCCACTACCATTAAAATGATGGCTACAACACCAGAAATTACCCCGGTAAAATAAAGTGCAGCCACTACCATCGCGGCCATCACACGGATGATGCGATCTTCTTTTCCCATATTCTTTTTCATTTGTTAGAATTTAACTTGTTTGGTGAATACGGCAATAAAGGTAAATCGCATCCGCCCTAGCGTTGGGAACAAATGTTACATTACCCGATTATTTCTATCGTATTTCTACCCAACCTCACTAGTTTTTTTTCTTCCATGGTGCGAAGCAATCGACTGATGGCCTCACGGTGAGTGTTTAATTCATCTGCAATTTGTTGGTGAGTAATAACCAAAGCCGAAACATTTAAAGCTTCTGCCCGCTTTTTAAGGTAGTGGAGCAATTGCTTGTCCATGTTGTGGAAGGCAATTAAATCAATAACCTCCAGCAACTCAAGATAACGACTTGCGTACGTTAAATTGATGAAACGCCTCCATTCGGCAAACTGCGTCAGGTGGTCCACCATTGATGCAGGTATCATCAATATTTCGGGGTTATCTTCAGCAATGGCTTTTATCATACTTTGTTTTTCGGCTGCGCAGCAGTTTAGCGACATGGCGCAACTCTGTTGTGCGTGAATGTGGTACAAAAAAACTTCCCTTCCCTCTTCATCTTCCCGCACAATGCGCAAACTTCCTTTTAGTACAATAGGAATGTGCCGAATGGTATCACCTGGGTTGATTACCGTATCACCGTGCGCAAAAGTGCGTATTTTTCCATGCTGCTCTAGTTCATTAACGAGCTGTTGATCGGAGAAGAAAAGCAATAGTTTCATAATTGATTTTAATGTAAAGTAAATGAAAACAAACGCAACTAGAACCTATTGCCTGCTGTGGTAACTCAATACTTTTTCTATTGGATACACATCTTTTCCGGTAAATCCACGGTGCCCTCAAGAATAAACTTTCAAAGTTTCTTATGCGTGTAGATCAGAACGTTGAGCATGGTTAAATAGAAAAAAAGCCTAGTAATTTATGGCTAATTCAACCCGTAAAAAGGCTCTAATCAAAAATTCAAAATGCGATAAACCGCTGTAAAGTAGATTCAGCGGTGATAGGATTCAACAGAATGAAAGTGTATTTGTACTGCCTTTCAATGTAATTTGGTTAAGCGTTAGGTGATTATTCCTCGTCTATTTCAATTTCTACGCGCACATTTTTACGCGCATTCTGGCTATTTTTATCGTATAACATCCGAGAGCCTCCCCAAGCTTTTACGCCAACACGCTCAGCCGCTACCCCTTGCGATACCAGCCAATCCTTAATTACTTGGGCGCGTGCACCCGAAAGCTCTTTGGCAGATACGTTATTTGTAACTACGTCATCAGCGCGCAAATTAAAAAAGTCTTTGCTTGCGCCAACTTTAGTAATCTTACCGCGGCCACCGCCATTCGTGTGGCCATGTAAAGTAATTTTATAGTTGGGATTTTCATTCATCAGGTTTAAAATCTTGTTCAGCTCGTACTTTGAATCAGCCATCATAATGGCGGCATCGTTATAAAAATACACATTGTAAAGTACTGCAA
>JBJTHA010000222.1:0-13992 GCA_046094265.1 Cytophagales bacterium | reverse complement strand
GCACTGGACAAACCCAATTTGTCGCAGTTATCTTACCAAAAAGCGTTGGAATCGATGCAAGACATTGAGAGCGATCACTACAAAACAGAAGTGATACGCCATTTGTTGCGCGGCAAAATGGGTGGCGACCAAGTGAAAACGTTGGTGAGCGTAAGTGGCAGTGTTGACTCTGACCACTACGTAACCGAGATCATGAAAGAAGTATTGAGCACGCAAGACCTGAGCGATGCAGACTTTAAGGTGTTGCTCACCCGTGTACAAACGGTGGACAGCGACCATTATGCTTCGATAATTTTAAAGGCTGCACTGGAAAGTAGAAATATCAACAACGCTAAAATCATCGCGGTGCTGCAAGCTGCGGGCCATATTGATTCTGACCACTATATTTCTGAAGTATTGCTGGATGCTGCCGAGCAGGTGCGCACGGGCAGTGCCGAACTCAAAGAGGCGTATCGCGCAGTTGCAAAGAAGATTGACTCGGATGTGTATTATGGAAGGGTGGTGAAGGCGATTGACCGCTAAAATCAGTCTGCAGTCACCAGTTGGCAGTAGGCGGTTGACTGCCGACTGCTTCCTGCCAACTGCCGACTTTCTTTTCAGAAAATTCCATTACTTTAGAAGTCGCATGAAGCACTACTTCACCAACATACTCAAACTGGACTCGCGCGGGCTGTTGTGGCGAGTGCTGGCATGTTCGGCAATGGGTGTATTGTTTTATGTGTACCTGCATGTGAGCGCATTTGGTGAGTTTCCTCCTTTTGGCAAACATTACCAACGTTACCTGCTGGCGATACTTACCACTAACTTTCTTGGTTTTGTGGTGTTGCAGGCAGATGGTTTGCTGAATCTGTGGCTGCAATGGAAAACTAACTTTCTGTTGCGCTTTTTGGTGGGGTTTCTGCTGAATGGCGCCATTGCCGTTAGCCTGATGTTTGTGGTGGGTAAGTACATTATGCACACCAATCAAGAAGGGCTGTTAAAACTGTGTATTCTGTATGCCATCTCTGTTTTTATTTACGAGATTTTCTACGGCTGGTTTTATTCCTATCAGCACTACGCCATTCGTCAAGTGGACGAGTTGAAGTCGGAGCGATTGCAGTTGGAGTTGCAGTTTGAGAGTTTGAAAAGTCAAATCAGCCCGCACTATTTGTTCAACTGCTTGAATACGATTTCTTCGCTGTTGTTCAAGGACAGTCGCTTGGCAGAAGAGTTTATCCGCAGAATGGCCGATACCTTTCGCTATGTGGTAAACAACCAAAAGCAACAATTGGTATCGCTGCAAGAAGAAATTGACTTTGTGCGATCCTATTGTTTTTTATTGCAAGTGCGTTTTGAGCAGCATTTGAAATTAGAAATCAACTTGCCCAAGAGTTTACTGGAAACGCAAATACCACCCTTAGCCTTGCAAATGTTGGTGGAGAATGCCGTGAAGCACAACCAAATTTCGAAGGACAATGCTTTGATGGTGTACATCTCTGCTATCGACAACACGCATATCAGCGTGAGCAACACCAAAACCAAAGCGATTAACCCCTCACAAAGTTTCAAAGTGGGCTTGGATAATATTAAACAACGGTATCATTTTTTTACCCATGAGCGGGTAACCGTGCGCAACGATGAAAAATTTTCGGTGCTATTGCCCGTGATTAAATCCGCAAAACCAATTGCAACCAGCCTTGAATAAACTTTTCATCCATAATCCATTCTTTCGGCTACTATCGGGATTAGTGGTGGGCGTAATGGTGTACTTGTTGATTTTGCTCATCAACAATACGCTGGAGAATGTAAACACCATTTTCAACAACGAAGAGTTATATGTGTGCATCGGGTTGAGCTACCTCTCGTTTGAATCGATGCGGTGGGTGATTGTGCTGGTAAAACAATTTCAATCGTTACGGGGCAACAGTCGGCTTATTCTTATACAAACCGCGGCCACCCTCGCCATATCGCTGCTGTTAGTGGCGGTGGCCATCTCGCTTTATTTTAAATACTTGTTGGGTTTTTCCATTGGCAGCAGTGAACTGAATTTATTTTTGATTATCTATTTTTTTGCTGGGCTACTTTATAACCTGCTTTATTTTTCGCAATACTACCTGCAATTGGAAAACAAAGAGTTGATTACCCAAGAAACAAAACTGCGCGAAAAAATTGATGCTGATTTTTTCTCCTTCCGCAACGATATTAACCCAGATTTACTTTACGAAAGTCTGGAAAACCTGATTCTCTCCATTCACCACGATTCGTACGGTGCCGAAGAACAGATTGACTACTTGGCGGGCGTTTACCGCTACACGCTGGTGAACCGCCACAAAGAATTAGTGAGTTATGCTGACGAATTGGGCTCCGCCAAAAACTTGCTGGCACTGCTCAACTTTAAATACCAAAATTGCCTGCAATTAAAGTCAAATGTGAGAGACGAGCTCCACCTACACTTAATACCTGGTTCGCTCATGATTACCATCGATGCCATTGTGCGCAATACATTGATTTCGGAAAAATCGCCAATGGTAATCTCTATTTATGAGGAAGACGAGTACGTTGTGCTGCAACATCAACTCAACGAAAAATTAGTGCTACATACTGCTAGTTTAGATTCCTTTTTACGTTTACAACGTTCGTATTCCTTCTTCAGCGATAATACCTTTGTGCAAGTAAAGGCAGGCAACCAAAATTATGTTAAGTTTCCAGCCATTGGAGTGTCGCAAACTGTGCAAGAAACCGTATGACTAAGGCTTTTAAAATTTTGATCATTGAAGATGAAGCCCCCGCAGCCGAAAAGCTGGAACGGTATCTATTGAAATACAACCCTGACATTAAAATCGTTCAGCGGCTTGATTCTGTAACTACTGCCGTTACTTGGCTGGAAGATCACCAAGCAGAAGTGGACTTGATTTTTATGGATGTACAACTGACGGATGGCAAGAGCTTTGAAATTTTTAAGCAAGTGAAAGTGGTAAAGCCTGTGATATTCATTACTGCTTACAACGAGTACGCACTGGACGCATTTAAAGTGAGCAGCATCGATTATTTGTTGAAACCCATAACGCTCACCGATTTGACGGCCAGCTTGCAAAAACTAGAATCGCTGAGCGAGCAATTGCAATGGAGTGAGTGGAAGAACAATCAAGTGGTAGAAGTGCTCGAAGGAAAAGAGCGTTCTATCAAAACTCGCTTTATGGTAAAACTAGGTGACCACATCCGCTCTATTACCACCAATCAAATAAGTCTATTTTTTGCCGATGGTCGTGATGTCTATCTCATCACCGATCAATCGAAAAAATTCATCATCGACTACACACTTGAAAATTTAGAAGAGGTTGTCGACCCTACACAATTTTATCGCCTCAACCGCTCATACATCATCCACATTAACGCCATCCAAGATGTGATTGTCTATTCCAACAGTCGATTGAAAATCACACCTAACATAAAATGGGAGCAGGAGATCATTGTGAGCCGTGAAAAAGTGGGCGAATTTAAGCAGTGGTTTGATGGGGGGCATTAGCCCATTTCAATTCAAGCTGCAAACAATTCCTTACTTCTCACTAACTTTCCTAAATGAACCGCATCGACCGCCTTACCGCTATTCTCATTCAACTTCAAACGAAGCGTATTGTAAAGGCAGAAGAAATTGCGCATCGGTTTGAAATCAGTTTGCGAACAGTATACCGCGATGTAAAGGCACTGATGGAAGCGGGAGTCCCCATTGGCTCGGAGGCGGGCACCGGCTATTTCATTGTTGACGGATTTCACTTACCGCCCATCATGTTTACACAAGATGAGGCCAGTGCCATGATGATCGCAGGAAAACTGGTGGAGCGGATGACCGACCAATCAGTGCGTACTGCCTTTGAAAATGCATTAATGAAAGTGAAGGCTGTGTTGAACGAAGCCCAAAGGGATCACCTTGAAAGTCTACAGGCGCACATAGAAGTATTGAAGCCCCTAGTGCAACTGCCTGCGCAAACTGGCAATCATTTGTCTGATTTACAAAAAGCAATTGCCGAAAGGCGTGTAGTTGAGTTTCAATACACCAACAACCAAAGTGAGCAAACCTTGCGTGCGGTGGAGCCAATAGGTTTGTTTTATTACAGTGCCGCTTGGCATTTAATTGCCTGGTGTCGCTTGCGCAATGGCTTCCGCGATTTCCGCAGCGACAAGATCAACGCATTTCAAACCACTACTCATATTTTCCAGCCGCGAAGCATTTCCACCTTACACGATTATCTTAATAGCCTACAACAAAACAACGCGGAGATGATTGCCGTGGTAGTTAATTTTGATCAGGATGCGGCACAATATGTATACAACTCCAGGCACTATTTTGGCTACGTATCGGAAGAGAACATAGACGGCCGCGTGCAAATGAAATTCTTGACTGCCGATTTGGAAACAATGGCGCGCTGGTTGCTGTCTTATGGAAAAAGTGTTGAGATTGAAAGCCCAAGCGAACTGCTTGACATTGTTACTGAGTTAGTAGAGGAGCTGCATACACAATATAAAGGAAAAAAGGTACATGGTTAAAGGGACTTCAAACAAAGTCGTTATGCTTGCATTCGAACAAATTAGTACCGCTAAAAGCCCGCCTATTGCCCAACTTTCGAGTTCACCGTCTTTTTTACTGACAATTCTCACCGCATCCTGAACACACTCTCGCGTTAGAAATGGGTGGCGCGCGAAACCCTGCTAAATGTTTAAAATTATTATTTTCCGTTCAACGGAACAATAATAAGTTGATTTAGATGGAAAGGCACCTAGTAGGGTCCCTAACTGTTAGAAGAATAATATGCAAATTTACCATCCGCGTAATAGTCGGCTGAACTATAAATATTAACTCTTTGGATTTCAATTGCCAATTTGATTGGACTATCTTTTTTAGCTATCATTCCAAAACGGATACGGTCAATATTCCGAAAATAGATCGATAAAATAATCGAATCCTTTGCTTGCCGTTCACTTTTGATTTTTAATTCTACCATCTGCTGACCCGAGAAGAGAAAAGGAACTAATGGTACAAAAAAATCACATAGTTGCTTCCCAACACATACATTTTCATACAGCGATGTCTGGTAAAATAAGGGTCGCAAAAAAGCCTAACTTGTGCTAGCTATCTTCCATCATCTCGGAAAAATTAGTTCTTTTTCGTCAAATCCATCTTGACCAACCCTTTCGAATTATCGTTCGAATGCCTATCAATCAACTTGTGCAGCGGGTCAATACCTGCCTTGCGTGGTTTCGATTTCACTAAAATCTTGAATTGGTTTTGCTTCTGCGTGATTTTGTGTTTCTTCAAATACAGCAGACTGTCGTTACCAGCTTTGTTTTTACCATACACGCCCACATCAATCCAATCGTTAAGGGCAATGGGTGTTTCAATACCAGTACTATCGGCTCGCAATTTTTCGGCAGACGCATACACTGTTACCTCAAATTCATTTTTACTTTTTTCTTTGTAAAAAGCAGAGTCGGTTTTATTTTCAAAGAGTGTAATCGTCTCGAACATGTCTTTGATGAGGTATTGCAAACTATCAGGCGTCACCTTGCGGATTTCCTTGAGCAGATCAGCCGATGTAGGGTACGGGGCATCTTTGAACTTCCACTGTTGGTTGAACCTTCGGAAGGCAGTATTCACGCTGTCTTCACTTATGTAATCTTGCAAAGCAAAAAATACCAACGAAGCCTTCTGATAATGAATGTACCCTTGCCCCTCTACCAACTCCAGCGGCTGCTCTTTCTTGCGTTCGCTTGCTCGGCCAGACAAATAACGGTCGAGTTCATATTTCAGGTATCGCTCAATAATTTCTGGTGTGAATTTGTTTTTTAGCACCATCAAAGCTGAGTACTGCGACATGCTTTCGCTCAACATCGCATTACCTTTTACACCCGCCTCCATCACTTGGTGCCCCCACCACTGGTGTGCCACTTCATGGGCTGTTACGTAATACACATAATCGATGTCTTTGTCGGGGTCGTCAATCTTAGCAATAAAGCCGATGCCTTCGCTAAAGGGAATGGTGTTGGCAAAAGACTGTGCGAAGTCGGCATAGCGGGGAAATTCCATGATGCGCACCTGACGGTATTGGTATGGGCTGAAATGCTTGGTGTAATAATTCAACGCGTCTTTCATGCCTTCCATCATCTTATCAAGGTTGTACTCATGGCCTTTGTGGTAGTAAATTTCCAGATTTACATCGTTCCACTTATCTCGCTTTACTTCATAGCGTGCAGAAATAATGGAAAAGAAGTTGCACATCGGTGCATCCATTTTATAATGGAAGTAATGACGGTCTTTTTCTCGCCATGATTTCTGCAAATATCCAGGTGCGATTGCTATTTGGTCTTTGTCTGTACCCAATACAATTTCAAAACGTACGTGGTCGGCATCATCGCCAAACAAACTTTGCGACAAGCCGCGTGGATCGTTGCGTTCCATCATGCGTTCTTTCTCAGGAAGCTTTTTCTCTTTACGGTCGTTGTCATCACTCATCTCATAACTTTCATTATAGCCAAGGGAAGGTAAATATGTATTGTTGAAAAAAGTGCCGTTATAAATCACGCTGGTGGTAGATGCATTGTTATCCGTAAACCCATTCGTTATAAACGAAGTTTTGAAATTCATTTGTACGCTATCGCCTGGCTCCAATGGCTCGGCCAATTGGTAGATGGTGTAGTTGAAACGGTCAAGCTTTTCCTTGATACCAAACCTTCGATTGAATTCCAGCTTTTCAGTTTTGATGAAGTCCAGCGCGTTTTCTTGTATGTGAATATCTGAGATGGGTTCGTTGGTTTTGTTTTTCAAAATAAAATAACCTTCGGCTGTGTAATCTCTTTTTGATGGATACAAATCCACTTTAAGATTCACATCTGTAATGCGTGGCTGTGCGATGAACTCATATTTTTTTAGCGTTTTCTCATAATCAACTTGCAAACCCTCGCGGCCATCTTTGTTAGTGTAACGGTTGATTACGTTGGTGTTGTAGTAGATGTAAAAACCTGACGACACAAACACGGCCACCGCACAGACAATCAATGTGACCAATTGTTTTGATAACCTAAGCTTGCCCGCCTTCCAACGCATGGAAATAACATCTTCCGATCCACGTGAGGAGAAAACAACGGCAATCCCAAATAGCAATACCACAAATGCAAACCAATATACCTGAAACCAACTAAATGGTGTAACAAAGTGGCCATAAACGTTCATATCTGAATAAGTGCCGAGGCTGCCGCTGCCAAACTGAAACAACGGATGTTCTAATCCGATTTGGCCAAAGAATGATACCAAAATGAAAAATGCTACGGCCACTGCGAAGCCCAAAAATTTATTGTTAACCATTACATGAATGAACATCGACAACATGGTGTACAGTACTAAGAACGCAAGGGTCTCTGTGTAGAGTGTGCCGATGTAAATGCCGAATTCAAAGTTGTAGTAGCCGTAACTGATTTGCACCAACATGCCTGCCATGATCAACCCCGCTATCAACACAATGTACACCAACAACATGCCCAAGAATTTTGAAATCAACGCAATGAAATCAGGCATCGGCATGGCGTCAATAATTAAATTCAAATTAACAGCACGCTCTTTCCAAACCAATTCACCCGAATATAAAACTGCAATAATCAAAAAGAACAAATTGAATCCTGATAGAAGACCCAATATTGTGTAGGTAGTTGGGTAAGAACTTGTTCCGAACAATTCATTCAGATTGATGGCATTTACAAAAAGTAATAAGATGCCCGAAATCACAATGGCGATGAACGGGATTTCTTTAAATACCATTTTGAAATAGAATAGTGTAAGTTTCACTAATTGACCAAGGTGCGTTGATAAGTTGGTGAATTGTTGAGCTACGGGTATTTTTGTTTCTTCGGGTTTAATGCGAAGTGCTTCATCTTTCACCGCGCGCGGACGGAATATAGAACTGCGCACCACATTAAAGCTGAATGCAAAATGGTTGATGATAAGAATGATAATACCTACACCCACCCAAAGCAGGCGATTGTATAAAATGTACCCGTCCAATGGAATCTGTAGCGAGTTGCGTTCGCCCGGTGTCCAATACTGAGTATAAAAGCTGAATGCCCGCACGCCAAACGGATCGCACAAGGCTGCGATTTCTTTTTGCTCTAAGTCGCGCAGCAACGAACTGGTGCCAATGTACAGCACCAACAACAAAATGCCTTGCGTATAAATCACAATCGACTTGCGGCTGAGTGCGCCACTGGCAAAAAAGATGGCGCCTGTAAAGAACATATTTGGTACTACAAAAATGAAATAGGGTTGCCAATAGGTAGCGAGGTTAAAGGGAAGTAATCGGTCAGCCTCACGCATTGGCCAAAGGTCGCCCAACATAAACGCGATGGGCAAACTGGCCGCTACCAATAATAATACCACATACGACCCCCAAAAGCGCCCCATCAGGTAATGGAATTTTTTAATAGGCGTGCTGAATAAAATTGCCTCCGTGTTGTGCTCAAAATCGCGCAGCACAGCCACGCCCATAATGGCCGAGGAGATGAGCGTCATGAAGAATCCCATGATGGCAATCATTTGCCCGATAACGATGGGTGCGTTCTCCTTCACTTGGCCTACCGCGCCACCAATTTGTACTACATCGGTGGTGACTGCCAAAAAGCAAAGCAAAAACATGATGCCGAAGTAGATGTAATTCGCGGTACGCGCTTTTCGGTACTTGAGTTCGAAGAGAAAAATATTTTTAAACATAATGTTGTATTCTGGTTACTGGATTCTTGATACCAATGATTAGATTATGCAACAGCTTCCTTTTGCGTGTTGCCAAAAATGTGGGTAAAATACACGTCTTCTAAATCAGCGGCCACGCGTGTAAAACCCTCGCTGGGTTGGTCATCGCTCAGTACCGAAATCACCGGGCGGCCGCCAATCAATCGCTCTGAAATGATCTTGAAGTTCTTGCGGTAGTCTTCCAACTCCGCCTTTGCAATGCTCTTCGTCCACACCTTGCCTTCCACTTCGGCAATGGCATCCATCGGGCTGCCTTTGTACAGCACTTGTCCCTTATTAATAATAGCCATGTCTGTGCAAAGCTCTTTCACGTCTTCTACAATGTGTGTAGATAAAATCACAATTGTATTCTCGCCAATCTCAGAGAGCAAATTCAAGAATCGGTTCCGTTCGGCAGGGTCGAGGCCAGCGGTGGGCTCATCTACAATAATCAATTTGGGGTTGGCAATTAACGCTTGGGCTATGCCGAAGCGTTGTTTCATGCCACCCGAGTAGCCGCCCAAATTCTTGTTGCGCGCTTGCCACAAATTTGTTTTTTGTAGCAACGCCTCGACCAATCCCTTGCGCTCACTTTTGTTGCTGATGCCCTTGAGCACTGCTAAGTGGTCTAGCAAGGTGACTGCGTCAATTTTTGGGTACACACCAAACTCTTGTGGCAGGTAGCCCAATATTTTGCGTACCTCTTCCTTTTGCGTCAGCACGTTGATATTGCCCAGCGCAATGCTGCCACTGTCTGCTTCTTGTAGGGTAGCAATGGTGCGCATGAGCGATGACTTGCCTGCGCCATTGGGCCCCAGCAGACCAAACATACCTTGGTTGATAGTGAGTGACACATCTTTTAACGCCTGAACACCATTCGAGTAGGTTTTGTTAAGGTTTTGAATAATCAATTGCATAGTGAGGTTGTTTTTTCTTGGGTTAAGACGGGTATTGTTTGATAAAGTTCTTCGTAATCTAAAAAAATTAACGGCTCCGCTCAAATTTCACCAATTGAAGGATTTAGTTGCATCTGAGCAATGGAAATTACATCCACCGAACGTACTTTTTAAAATATTTTAAGTTCACGCCAAACCTTGCCCTCTTTTTAGAAATGGCAAATGAAATGGTGATACTCAAAAACCCAAACTAAACGTTCCCCTAAAAAATAGATTATCAGTTTGTTTCTCTAATTGGTAAGCTCCGTAGCGGTAAAACACAGCCGCACCTAAACCAAAATATGCCACGTTAGCATAATTGAAACGTAGTAGGTTATTGAAGCCTGTACCCGATTCAAAAAAACCTTTGTCAAAAGACTGCAACGAAATTTGTGAACTGGCATGGGCGTTGGCATTGTCTAACCGACCGATGCCAGAGGCATGGTAAACTACCCACTCAGGCCTGCTGTATCGCGTATCATACAGCACGTTGCCAAAGTTATGGTTGAAAAAAACAGAGGCATAACGCGAGGCGGCAAACTCATATAAGCCAACGGTTTGAAAATATTCATCGATGTAAATTGCTTCGGTTTCTTTTGCGCCCCTCGCATTGTACAATCGACCATACGGGGCTACCCCCTCCACCCAACCGGCATGTACAAACAGACGTGTCTTGCCTTTGGGGCGGTGCTTGAACTGAAACCTTGAGGAGAAATCCAGCCGTTGGTAATCGAAGTTTTGTGCGTCCCACATCTGTATGCTCTTTGTGTAGCCGATTGATACCATCGGCCACTCTCTGCCCAGCAGTATTTTTTTACCAGCAATCTGCATATAGTTTTCACTACCTGCATAGCGCAAGGCAATTCCGGTTTCACCAATCACAAATCGGTTGAGTGTTTCTCCGTTTAATGTGAGCGTGTAATCGTACGTGGGTAGTATGTTGTTTTTCGAGACAAAGGCTGTGGCTTGTACCCGCGGCAACACACGGTAACTAACATCTGCCCGGTACGATTCAATCTTATCGAAGCGTTCGCTCACCAGCTTGCGCAGACCTTCGTTGGCATTGGTAAAATCGCGCTGCACATTTTGGTGTGCATAACCAGTTTCGTAGATATCGTTGATGTATTGAAACGTTACCCCAAAATCGCGGTTGGGATTGAGGTTGAAACGCACCTCAGCACCATACTTCCATTGCCGGTCTTTGAATCCATACGCGCCATACCCGCCTACACGCAGCCATTTCGAAAAGCGGTTGCTGGTGTACAATCCACCACCTAATCGAAAACCTTCATATTGATTGATGTGCACCAATCGCGTCAGGTCGAAATCAAAAGGCCCTATCGGTATTGCGTTGGTGGCCAGCGCTTCTATACCCTTGTCGAACCAAGAAAAGCGCTTCATCACTGAGTCAATCATCACATACGTTTTTTGTTCTTTGGCATCCAGCGGGGTTGGGCGATATTTTTCCAGGTTGGCAAGGTTGGTATCTGGAGCAGGCAGTGATAGATCAACTTTGATATCCCCAAATTCTGATTTACTCAATGTGGGGTTAATCAAGATGTCCTTTAAAAAACTTCGATGTTGCACCACAATGTGGGCTCCGTACTCTCCAAAATTGTAAAAGTCAATATCGGTATTGAGCTGTACTGGAAACCATTTGTCGTGTACACGTTCATAGTTTTGTTGAATGCGGATTCCTGTGAGTGCCAACGAATCAGCGGATGATGCAATGATATTTTTAATGGCCCACCCGTTGGTGCTGATGCTCACCATTCCTTTGAGACCCGTGATCAGCTTGCCACGCTTAGGTTCATATTGGATCACATAAACAGTGTCGCGTTCAAAATAAGTAGTGTCAGTCAAATAAAACTCATACCGCTGCTCAGAATTTTTACTGATAGGGTTTAAAAAATCTTTCTCCAACAGCGAAATATTATCGCTGTAAAATGAAAAGGGTTGGTAATCTGTGGCCACATTGGCAAACAGCGGACTTTTAAAACCCGATGCTTTATAGCCAATCAGTGTTTCTTTCTGCCGTCCGGGGTTGATCACTTTTTTTTCGGTGACTGATTCCGTCATAAAAAAGTGGATGCGGCTACTGATGCTATCCCACTGCAATAGCTCTTTTTGCTTTTCCGTTTTAGTACCAAGCAGTTTGCGCAAGCTGTCCGCTTTTTTTTTGAAACGGTCACTCATTTCGCTCGGCTTAATAATAAATTTATTGTAAGAGTGGTATTGATAGCTCTCCAAATTATCGGGGTTGTTACGGTTTTTATTTTTTACTGCATTGCGAATAATCCGAAAGGCAGGGTTTTCGCCCGCTTTGATGATGACCTCACTCAACACCATTTCGCTTGGCTTTAGTTTAATCACCCGATGTTTGTTAAAAAATGACAAAGGCAATTTTGTTTTTTGGTAGCTCACGTGCGAAATGGTGATGGCCTGCTGGTAACCTGCAGGCACAGAGAGCTTAAAGTTACCTTCGATATCTGAGGTAGTGCCGTGTATGCCATCAGCCAGCACGATGTTCGCAAAGGCTACTGGCTCGCGCTTTAGGCTATCGACAATCTTGCCTGAAATAACTTGGGCATAGCTTGTGGCGACAAAAAATAAAAACGGTAGGGCAAGTATTTTTTTGGTCATAATACAAACAATTAGTAACAGCTGAAGGTATCAAAATTACAGCCCGAAACAGAATCTGCAAACCGCGGTTTAGTTCGCTTGGGGGTATATTTCTAATAATCGCAGTGTCTTTTTTGCTGCCTCCTTGAGTGGTTGATGGTGTGGGTGCAGCGCAAGTTTAGGTGTCGTGGATTATTTTCTGCCGAGTGGTGAATTTTCGCCAAGCTAACCATCGCCCTTGCTAAACCGAAAAATGAGCCGTGATCACCTTCACGATAGTGCTTTCCCCTGCACCCGTAGGCTCGAGAAGGCGGGATTTAAAGCTCCTATCAAAGAAATTTCAGTTTCCCTACCATCAACTCTCTGGTTACGTTTTGGCCGCACGAAAAATAAACCCCACTTTGTGTAGACGATGTTAAAATCCACTGCTCCCCATTCTTCCAACCCTGCACCGTTGCCAACACGCCATTTTTACTTTCAATTTGAAGTGTGGCGGTAGGTTTTTCTGCTGATGTAAACCCATCGGCAAAGTCATTCAAAGTTTTGTAGGCAAGTTGGCTCAAATAAGAATTTACTTTTGCATCTGCCGCTTTTACATTCCCGGCAAACCAAACTGAATCTCGCTTCTCCAACACAAAACTTGAATCGGCTGGGTAGTTGAAAGTGATTTTTGAGATGTCGGCTTGATTCAGCTTCAACAGGGTTTTATTTCGCCAATCATTATAGGTACGGTTGAAGTGTGAATCAATGAAGCCTTCAACGGAATAGACTTCATCCTCTTTACTTAACCGCACGTAGGTATAAGCACCTCCTTGGCTGTAGCTACTTTTACCAAAATGGATATTGGTTGTTTTTCCATCTTGCAGAATGGATACTTGTGTAGCTCCTTCCCCCACTTGGTAAGTATCCCATTTATCTTTTTTGCGGGAAGCCAATCGTTGTACTTTTAAATCTTTCAGCACACCCAGCATGCTTTTTACCGTTCCTATTTCAGTCTCCGCTTGTTGCTGTCCGTTGTAAACTCTCCAGCGATTGCCTTCTTTTTTCAGAACCACTTCCAACGGCTTGTAGTTGGCTGGTTTGATGCGTACTTCGTTGATGTTTGTTGTGTCTAAACTCAGTAATTGTTTGCGCAAATTACTTTCTAGGCTGGGTGAGCGCAACCAACGCGATAGCGCAAATACCCCAATCAAAACAACCAGTGCACCAATTAAAATATTGTTGTTAAGCTTCTTCATAATTTTCACTCATTCTCTTGAAACGCTTGATTCTGTTCTGTTGTGAACGCAATACCCCATAGCCAATCACCAATAAAATAGGCAATAGGAAATTGCTGTATTTTAAAATGGCTTTAGTGCTGTCTTCTAATTCATCGATGGGGCGTGACGTCACTCCTTTGGTGCGCAGACTGATCAAACCTGTGTCGTCTGATAGCCAGTCGATGGCGTTGGATAACAAATTCACATTGTCGGGTTGCAGCCTGCGCGGTTGCTGGCCAGCACCGTTTACCACAAAGTCACCATCACCAATCACCACCATTTTAGTTCGGCCATTGCTGGATAGCTTGCCTTCTACAGCAGCAGCCACTACACTTCCTTTCATGGGTAAATCCGCTTGGGTCCAGTGCTGCTGCACGTTAAAGTACACTGGTGCTTTTATCTCATTGGATTGATCTGATGTAAAAGC